>JAFYTB010000192.1 GCA_017559045.1 Eggerthellaceae bacterium
AGAGCATGTGCGTGCGGGGTAGAACCCATACCAGCCTCGTTGGAGAACAGACCGCGCTTTGCACCCTGAGACAGAGCAGCGATGAGACCGAAAGTCACGCCACCAACCTGAGCCTGCGGGTTGAATGCGCACTCGAAGATGAGCTGGAAAGCCGGGATAACGTTAGCTGCGTTAGCGATCAGAACAGCCAGGCCGCCAACCAGGTAAACCGCTGCCATGAAGGGAACGACCTTCTCGACGACGGAAGCGAGACGCTGGACGCCGCCCACGAAGATGAAGGCTGCGAACAGAACGATGAACAGACCAACAGCCCAAGTCGGGATGCCCGTTGCGGTGGAAACCGTAGAGGCGATGGAGTTGGACTGAACCATGCAGCCCATGAAGCCAAGAGCCAGAATGATGGCGACGGCGAAGAAGCCAGCAAGGAAGTTGCCGAACGTACCCCTGAAAGCACGCTTGATGTAGTAGACCGGGCCGCCGGAGATGCTGCCGTCCTCATTAACGACGCGAGTCTTCTGAGCGAGAACAGCCTCGGCGTAGTTGGTGGACATGCCGAGGAAGGCGATGACCCACATCCAGAAGATTGCGCCCGGGCCGCCGACGAGGATAGCGCCACAAGCACCAACGATGTTGCCGGTGCCGACCTGAGCAGCGATTGCTGCAGCGAGAGCCTGGAACGAGGTCATGCCGCCTGCCTGCTTCTCGCCGTTCAGGGAGAAGTTACCGAAAAGGCGCTTAACGCCCTCAGCGAAGAAGCGAACCTGTACGAAACCGGTACGGAAAGAGAACCACAGACCAGTGCCAACCAGCAGGAAGATAAGAACGTAATTCGACAGGTACGAGTTGATGGTCACAACAAGGTTGTAAAACGCATCCATGAAAAAGACCTCCTTCAGATCTCTCGCGAGAAAACCCTGAAGAAGGTCTTAGTAGGATCGTCGACAAACGAAAACTCACTGCAAGCGAGGCGGTGTCCGAGTTACTCGCTGAATCGTTTTGCGGAAACAGCCGCCAAATGAAATGGCGGATAGCTTCAACGGTTCGATCAACGAAAGCACCTTCGCTTCGCATCGAGTTTGCGTTTTTGTCCCTGTCCTTTGCGCCTGAGAGATTCGACATCGAGCGATCCTGAAGGGTCGTCGAGGTCTTGCACCTTCGGCATCTCACCTAAGAGATTCTCCAGAGCTTTCTCCACCCCCAGTCTCCCCGAAGGGATTCAAGAGGCTTCACCGAAAAGCAAACGAGCCGCATTATGCAGCTAGCTCAAGCCTTTGCAACAGAACAGATGCGAAATTGGCCTCTTTACGGTTGCGAGAGGTCTTTTACGTCCGCGACTGGCTTTAGGCCATCGCCTCGCGGTACGCGACATCGTCACGAATTACGCCTCGCAGAGCTCTTCCGCAGCGCAGGATGCGCCATCGTCACAAACTACGCCTCGCAGAGCTCCTCCGCAGCGCAGGGTGCGCTCACGCCACAAACTATGCTTCGCAGAGCTCTTCCGCAGCGCAGAATGCGCTCAACGCCACGAATTATGCTTCGCAGAGCTCTTCCGCAACGCAGGACTCAGCCGCGCCGGCTTCCGCATCGCGAGGAGCATTCAGCGCCGAATCGCCGTGACGCACGCGACGCGCGCACAGAACGCCCAGCACCGAGAACGCGGCCGCATAGGGGAAAAGCGTGAGATAGGAAACGTGCTCAAGCAGAGCTCCCGAAAGAATGGGCGTCGCAATCTGAGCCGACATCGAGAAGGTGTAGTACATGCCGGTGTATTTGCCCAGCTCGCTGTTGTCGCACATGTCCACGACCATAGGGA
>JAFYTB010000193.1 GCA_017559045.1 Eggerthellaceae bacterium
CGGCAAGGTCGGCGCCGAGAGCGCCGGCAAGGCCAACAGCACCGACGCCTACAAGGGCACGCCGCTCGAGGGCCGCGTGAACCTGCAGGCCTCCGTCGGCAACGTGTGCCAGCAGGCGGCCATGGGCGCCGTCGACGTGGCGTTCGTCTATAGCTCCGACGTCTACCGCTTCGACGGCGTGCGCTCCGCGGGCGTCGTGCCGGGCGACACGCATAAAGACATCATCTATCCCGCAGCCGTATGCTCCATCAGCGAGAACGCCCAGGCTGCGCAGGAGTTCCTGGAGTGGGCTGTCTCCGATCCCGAGGCCATCGCCATCTGGGAAAAGTGGGGCTTCCAGGTTCTCTAGCAAAAGCCCTGCGGGGCAACTCTAGAAGATCGAATTTTCACGAGAGTCGCAGTGATTGCAAATGCGACTCTCGTAGCCATTGTAGGTAGAGGAAGGTAAGGGCATGCTGGCAGAATTGGTCGCTTTCATGGGGACCGTAGATCTGAGCCCATTGTGGGTGACGCTCAAGACGACGGGCACTGCTATCGTTATCGTCGTTGTCCTGGGTCTTGCTGCGGCGTACTTCAGCCTGAAGATGCCGGAGCGAATTCAGGACCTTGCCGATTCGCTGTTTACCATTCCCATGGTGCTTCCTCCGACGGTATGCGGCTTCCTTCTTCTGCTTCTGCTGGGTAGGAACAGTCCGGTGGGCCAGTGGTTCATCGATATCGGTTTCCCCCTCGTGTTCAGTTGGCCTGCAACGGTCATTGCCGCAACGGTGGTTGCGTTCCCTCTGATGTATCGCAGCGCGCGAGGCGCTTTCGAGGGCATCGACCGCAACATGCTCGATGCTGCTCGCACGCTTGGATGGAGCGAGCCGAAGATCTTCGTTCGCCTCATGATGCCCTTGGCTTGGTCTTCGATCGCGGCGGGTACGGTGCTGGCGTTTGCGCGCGCTCTGGGCGAGTTCGGTGCCACGCTGTTCTTGGCTGGCAATTATCTGGGCGTTACGCGCACCATTCCCATTGCCATCTACTTTGAGTGGATGAACGGCAATGTGGAAGCAGCTTTGTTCTGGACGTGCGTAATCCTGATCTTCAGCTTCGCGGTCATTCTCCTGGTCAACCGTCTGGGAAGGCGTGCGACGGAGTATCGTGGCGGTCGCACGAAGAGCCATGGCGTAAAGAAGGTGGCGTAGCATGAGTCTTGAGGTACGTATTAAGAAGCGCTTCTCCTCGTTTACTCTCGACGTAGATTTCACGGCGAAGGACGAAACTCTGGGATTCCTCGGTGCGTCTGGCTGCGGAAAGAGCCTTACGCTGCGCTGTATTGCCGGTGTGGAAACGCCCGATGAGGGCCGTATCGTTGTGAACGGCCGCGTGTTCTTTGATTCCGAAGCTGGCGTGAATCTGTCTCCGCAGCAGCGCAAGACGGGTCTTTTGTTCCAGAACTACATGCTGTTCCCCAATCTGACGGTGGCTGAAAACGTCGCGGCCGGTTTGGGTCGCGATGTCTCGAAGGAGCGCATGAAGGAGCTGGTGGCAGCCGAGCTGAAGCGATTCGGCCTTGAGGGCTTTGGCGACCGCTATCCCGCTCAGCTTTCCGGTGGTCAGCAGCAGCGCGTTGCGCTGGCTCGCATGCTTGCAGCAAAACCCGATGTGCTCATGCTGGACGAGCCCTTCTCCGCGCTTGATGCGCATCTGCGAGGGGTTTTGGAGCAGAGCATGGCTGGCGTCTTCGCGTCGTTCGAAGGCACGGTTTTGTATGTGAGCCATGATATCGATGAGGCTCTGAGATTCTGCGACCGCGTTGCGGTGGTGGAGTCTGGTCGAATCGTGGAGACGGTTTCTGGCGACGAGCTGGTGACCAATCCGAAGACGGCTGCGGGTCTTAAGCTTTCGGGTTGCAAGAACGTGACTCCGGCGGTGAAGCTGGACGAGCACGGCGTGTGGCTTCCGAAGTGGGGCGTGTCGCTTGAGGTGGAAGGCGGCGTGCCCGACGATATGACGTCTTGCGGCGTGAGGGCGCGTTTCATTGAGCGCGCTGAAGGGCCGGGGCTGAATTGTTTCCGTATGCGCGTCGACCGTGTGAGCGACTCGCGTTTTGAGCGTACGCTGCTGTTGGGTTTTGTGGATCGCGACGACCGAGATGCTCCGGCCGTTGAGGCGAACGAAGACGAGATGAAGTACCTGCATCAGCATCTGATCTGGCGCGTTTCGAAGCCGATGGGGTCGACGGATGAGGTTTCTGCACTACCTGAGCGCGGCGATGAGCTGTGGATGTATATTCCGCCGCATCGCGTTCATCTGGTGAAGTAATTGAAGCAGCCGGGCATTACTCGAGCTGTGTAGCGATTTTCGAGAAAGGATCGAAGGATGGGACATCATCACGATCATCATGACCATGGTCATGAGCACCATCATCACGAGCACGGCCATGGCCACCATCATGACCATGCGGAGGAGAAGGTGAATCTGAAGCTCGCCATCATTACGTGCTCGGATACGCGCACGTTGGAAGAGGACACGGCGGGTGCGGCACTCGAGTCCTTCATCGCTGAGGCTGGTTGGACCTGCGTTGACCGATCTCTGGTCAAGGACGAGCGCGCCGATATTGCGGCGGCCATTGTGCATGCTGTCGATGATCTGGCTGTCGATATCGTCCTGACCTGCGGCGGTAGCGGCCTGTCTCTGCGCGATGTTACGCCTGAGGCCACCATGGACGTGTGCGATCGCAACGTTCCCGGTATTGCCGAGGCCATGAGGCAGTACAGCCTGCGCATCACTCCGCATGCCATGCTGTCCCGCGCGGTTTGCATGCAGCGTGGACGTTGTCTGGTCATCAACCTTCCTGGCAGCAAGAAGGCAGCTACGGAAAACTGGGAAGCCATTGGAGGCATCCTGCCCCATGCCGTGAAGATGGCTAATGGCGGCGGTCACTAATTGCCGATTTTGGATACAAAAAATGCCCTCATTTGAGGGCATTTTTTTGCTAAGCAATTGTTCTTATTTCTCGTCGTTAGGCAGAACGGCGTTCAGGATGATGCCGATAAGCGAGCCGATGGCCAGACCGGAGAGAGAAATGGTGATGGTGCCAACGGGGATGACGATGGCGCCTGCAGCGCTGTAGGCGATGCCGATCGACAGCACGAGGATGAGCGCGGCAATGATGACGTTGCGGCTCTTCGTGAAGTTAACCTGATTCTCAATGAGGTTGCGCACGCCGACGGCGGAGATCATGCCGTACAGGATGAGCGAAACGCCGCCGATGACGCATGCGGGCATAGCACCGATGATAGCTGCGAACTTCGGGCAGAAGGAGAAGAGGATGGCGAAGACAGCCGCGATGCGAACAACGCGCGGGTCGAAGACCTTCGTGAGTGCCAGAACGCCAGTGTTCTCGCCGTAGGTGGTGTTAGCCGGTGCACCGAACAGCGAAGCCAGGATGGTGGCAAGGCCGTCGCCGAGCAGGGTGCGGTGCAGGCCAGGCTCTGCGATGAAGTTGCGGTTGGTGGTGGAGCTGATGGCGGAGATGTCGCCGATGTGCTCGATCATGGTTGCAAGTGCGAGCGGCATGATGGTGATGATGGCGGTAATGGCGAGGCCCGTGTCGATGCCGCCGGCAAACAGGCTGAAGACCGTCTGATCCCACACGACGGGGAGGCCGATCCATGCAGCGTCGGCTACGCCGGAGAAGTCAACTTCGCCAAGGGCGATTGCTGCGAGGTAGGAAACGATGACGCCCATGAGAATGGGGATGATCTTGATCATGCCGCGGCCGAAGACGTTGCACACGATGACGGTCAGGATGGCGATGATGGCAACCAGCCAGTTCGTGGAGCAGTTTGCGACGGCGGAGCTCGAAAGGATCAGGCCGATGCAGATAACGATGGGGCCAGTAACCACGGGCGGGAAGAAGCGCATGACCTTTTCCGCGCCAAAAACCTTGAACAGAGCGGAAAGCACCAGATAGAGCAGACCGGCGCAGGCGACACCCAGGCAGGCGTAGGGCAGAAGCGTGGGGTCACCGTTCGGTGCGATGGCCTGATAGCCTGCAATGAATGCGAACGAGGATCCGAGGAATGCGGGAACTTTGCCCTTCGAAAGGAAGTGGAACAGCAGCGTGCCGATACCGGCAAGCAGCAGCGTCACCTGAACCGAAAGGCCCGTCAGGACCGGCACCAAGATGGTAGCGCCGAACATGGCGAACATATGCTGCAGGCCGAACAGCAGCATCTTGGGCTTACCGAGCGTCGTCGCGTCGTAAATTGCGTCGGGTGCGTCGGCAGAACCCATAGTGGGGGTTTCCTTGTCTGCCAAGTAGATCTCCTCCTCATGCGTTGTGACTCTTGCTAATTAACGGCTTGCGCCAGGGCTTCTGCCCTGAGCGAAAACTGAGCATCCTGGCATGTGCGGAGGGTTCCAAGGATCGTGTCGTGCTGCCTGTGATCGTTGGGAAGCTGGAAATCCTCCGAGCTCTTCGCGCACGCTTGGCTGCCGCGATGATTATAATGGACAGCGTTTCCAAGAATAGGCTGGTAGGCTCCGAAAAATGCAAAGGTTGGTGCCATGAGTACAGTTCACGTTCTCGATCATCCGCTCATTTCCGACAAGCTGACTCGCATGCGTCGCAAGGAGACCACGTCGCAGGAGTTTCGTCTGCTCCTGAAGGAGATCTCCCTTCTGATGGGCTATGAGGTAACGCGCAATTTTGAGACGAAGATGGTCCCTACGGAAACGCCGATCTGAGAGGGCGAGTTCCCTATGCTGAAGGAGAATTTCTTCACCATCGTGCCTATTCTGCGCGCGGGTATCGGCATGGTTGATGGCTTGCTTGAGCTTATGCCGTTTGCACATGTTGGTCATATGGGCCTGTACCGCGATGAGGAGACTCATCAGCCGGTTGAGTACTACTGCAAGATGCCTCCTAACGTTGAGGACTCGGTGATCATCGTTGTTGATCCCATGCTGGCAACGGGCGGAAGCGCAGCTGACACGCTTGACAACCTGAAGCGTCGCGGATGCAAGAACATTCGCTTGATGAATCTGGTTGCTGCTCCTGAGGGCATTAAGGTTGTGCAGGATCGTCATCCCGACGTCGACATTTATGTTGCGGCTGTCGACGATTGCCTGAATGAGAAGGCCTACATCGTTCCTGGCCTCGGCGACGCAGGTGACCGTATTTTCGGTACGAAGTAGTTTCACTCGAATTCTGCGGAGCGAATCGAATCTTATAAGAAGCAAAGCGGAACTTGTAGGACAGAAAGTGTGTCCGATTTCGGGCGTTGACGCAGGTCAGCGCCCGTTTTTTATGAGAAAAGTCGGTTGGCCCAGCTGAGGTAATTCGTAAGAAAAAGAGAAGACCCGTGGAGGGGGTTCCACGGGTCTTTTTGTGGTGCTAGCCAGACGAGGAGAGCCGCACCACCCAGTTAAGCAAAGAGGAGAGGAGAGTGCATTTGACGAACGGCGAGGCGGCTAGTCGCTCAGAGCGCCCTAAAACGTGTGAGCGCCTATCTCGTAGATCTTTGAGCAATGATCGGACTCGCATACGAACTGGAATCCAAGACGTTCGGAGAGGCGAGCTCCATCGGCGGTGACGTTGTCGACGATCACGCGAGAGCAGCGGCCCGCCTGAATCGCCTTGGAATATGGTTCGGCGGCTTTCGCCAAGAGTGTGCGGGCAAGTCCTCGTCCTTGCCATTCGGGTGCAAGCACTATGCACGAAAGGAAAAGCTCGAAAGAAGTGTTGGGTTCGAGCCCTTCTCCAGGGAGGGGAAGGATATCTTCCCAGGTCATCTCCGCATCATTAAAGCTTCCTGCCAGGATTTGCTCGAACAGCGCGGTTTCGATGGGAAGCAGGTTGGCGAATCCAATTACGCGATCTTCCTCAAGTAGCGCGACGATCGAGTGCGGACGCTGCCGATACCATTCGTATGCCTCTGATGCTGGCGTAATGAATTCGCGTGAGTAGCAAGTCGCCTCGAGTTCTTCCATATGCTCGAAGTGCGCAAAATCCAAGGTATGTTCGAACGAGATGCCCATGGGCTCATTCTATCGATTGTCCGTGCTCGACAAGGCGAGGCGAATGCGGTTTTCCCTGTTGAGCGCCGATGCTTCGGGGTCGTAGTCGAGCACCGTGATGGGCATGTTCGGGAAGCGGGTGCGAAGCTGATGCAAGGCGCCGCGTGATCCGACGTGGCCTTTGAGGCAACCGAAGCTTTGCAGGTAGATGACGTGATTAACGCCAAGTGATTCAAAGCGCGTGAGCTCATCGAGGTAGCGCACGTCGTCGGTGAAAAGCGCATCGGCGTTGGGGAGGAAGACGGTGTGCCCCTGCACCTTGGCGAATTCAACGATGCGGTCGTTGGCAAAATCATCAAAGCACAAGAGGGGGCAGCCGATGATTCCGACGGTCGACCGCGTCGCGTTGTCGCTTGGGCGAATGGCGGATTCGCCTCGCTCTTGCGATGTGTTAAAGGTGCGGGGTTTATCATGACCCTGTGATGCGCCGGCGGCTTTGGTCTCATCTTGACACTGCGGTGAGCTGGGCGTGTCGGGCCAATGCTTGGTCCATTCGATATGAGGTATGCGCCCCGTCGCTCGACGGGCGATCTCGGGAATCGCACCGACGAGGCATTTTTCGCAGACGGCTGGAAGCGTGAAGGAATTGACAGAAGGGTCTTCCTTCATAAGACGAATGACGCGACCAGCCAAAATAGAGGTAACGAAGCAGAGGTCGCCATTTGCGGAGCGGCGAGCCTCGTCGATGTCTGCCTGCTCGAGGGGTTTGGTCAGTGCATCGATGGGCGACGTGCTAACGGCGCCAAATGCATCTCGCGGAACGTCATTGCCCGAACCCTCTCCGGCGTTTTCCTCGCGAAGCGTCTCTGCGAGTGTGCGCAAACGGATGCGAATATGCGTTGTGTCGGCCATGTCGTCAATCTTGAGCGAAGTAAGCGACTTCCCGCGTTTTTCGAGAGCGTCTTGGACGAGGGGGACGCTGACGGCATCGAATCCGCAACCAAATGCGCGCAGGTTGACGAGTTCAATATCGGGATGTTGGGCGACAAAGCCTGCGATTCGCAGAAGATGCTTGGCAGGAGTCCATATAGCTTGTGGTTCAAGAGGTAAGGCGGCACCGTCGTTTGGCAACGCAGTGGGTGAGAGCACGGCAAAGCCAAGCTCGGTCAGCACGTGGTCAACGCCGTGGAGCAATGCTGGATCAATGTGATAAGGACGTCCGGCAAGTACGACGCCTCTGCGTTCAGCGCTTTCTCGTACCCAGGACAAGGCTCGTGTGTTTGCTCGTTCGACAAGCTCAAGGAAAGCGTTTTGCGCAGCGCGCGCCTTCGCGATGGCCGAGTCGAGTTCGTCGCGTCTAATGAGGGGCGTGTCGAGTCCTTTGGCAAACGATGCGTCGACATCTTCGGCAGACGATACGTCGGCGTTTTCGATAAGTGACGCATGGGCGTTTTCGACGAAAGACGCCGAAGCGCCTTCGAGGAATGCATTGAGGCTGCAAAGCAAGGCTTCGCGATTTTCGCGGCCCTCGTCGCCTTCGGGCACAAGCGCATCCAGTTTGACTGATGAGAATCGAGGGGAAACAAGCGCACGTTCGCCATTGCGGATCTCAGGGACGCTGTCGGCAAGCGCGTTGGCATAACCGCGGGAAACCGGGCAGCCCATACCGCGTTCATAATGTGGAAGAAAGATCGCGTCGGCGCCTTCGTCGAGCAGGTCATAAAGACGCGGGTGTGCGAGTTTGGCCGGCTGGCATGCGCTTTCGGAAGGAATGCTTGCGGCGCCCTTGCGCGCGGCTAGGCCTATGTGCGCACGTTGATCGTCTGGCATGAGCACGGAAAAGCCCAGCTCCGTGAAGAGCGTGTGCCAAAACGGAACTTGTCCGAAAATCGGAAGAACGTTGAGGATGCCGATGCGCAGATGCCCGCGCGGTTCGAGCGACTCGACTCGTCCGTACTGGGCCAGGACTTTTTGCTCAAGCTCGATGACGTTGGGTGGCTTTCTGGCAGTGGAGCCGTTCTTGTCGTTCCGCTCGGGTGCTTCTTCCTTGAAATAGGAAGCAGCGCGTTCGCATCGGTTGCCACTGATGAAGGTTCTGCCTGTGCCAAAGTCAACGATGGATATCGCGCAGGAGTTTCCGCAGCCAGGGCATTGAGCTGCGGTCTGCTTGGGGTTGATGGCCCGCAGCTCTTCAGTAGAGGCGATGCCGCTTCGTGTAGGGGTTTCTGCGTGCTGCGCACGCATCTGCGCAGTCAGTGCAGCGCCGATGGCGCCCATGAGATGGGCAGTGTCGGGCCTAGCAACGTTCTTTCCCGAAATCAGCTCGAAGGCGCGTAGCACGGCGTCGTTTTTGAAGGCTCCTCCCTGCACGACGATATGGTCGCCGAGAGAGTCGAGCTTGTCGGTGCCGATAATGCGGAACAAGGCGTTTCGCACAACGGAGTAGGCGAGACCAGCGGCAATGTCGCTCGTTTCGACGCCTATTTTCTGGGCGTGACGAACGCGCGAACTCATAAACACCGTGCATTTTGTTCCCAGATCGACGGGGGAGCTGGCATGGAGGGCCATTTCCGCCATTCGATAGGGCGTGGAATTGAGCGAGTAGGCGGTGCCTTCGATGAAAGATCCGCAGCCGCTCGAGCATGCTTCATTGAGAACGGCGTTTACGATGCGGCCGTCTTTGAGCCATATCGCCTTCATATCTTGTCCGCCGATGTCGAGCAGGAAAGTGAGCGCAGGGTCGAAGGCCTTTGCGCCTCGCACGTGCGCGAGCGTTTCCACGACGCCTGAGTCAACGCCGAGGGCTGCTTTGAGCAGCTCTTCACCGTAGCCCGTAACGGTCGCATGGGCGATGTGCGCAAGCGGTTGCCTGGATACATCCTTCGGGATGGAGACGTATAGCTGAATCAGGAGATCAATGGTGGTTTGGAGAACGTCTCCCTCGTTATGGTGGTAGTCGGAGTGAACGAGGTTTCCTTCGTCGTCGATCACGGCGATCTTGACGGCGGTGGAGCCTGCGTCGATTCCCAGGTATAGAGCGCCGCGCGTCTCCATGAGGCGCTTGCGTGGCATCTTTTCAGAGTTGTGACGTTGTGCGAAAGCCGCAAGGTCTGCCGCGCTCTCGAACAGAGGATCAAGACGCGGAAGATCGTTGGCCGGAGGATCGGCGGTCTCGAGAAGCAGATCAAGCTGGCTGAGCGTGATGGTGGGCGCATTCTCGGCGGCAGCCATGAGGGCGGCACCTTGCGCAGTATAGAGATGCGCATTTTCGGGCTTTATACCCGTTTTTCGCGTAAGGCCCAATGCGTTGCGGAATCGCCTAGTGAGTTCGGGGATGTGCTCGAGCGGGCCACCCAGAAAAATGACAGTTCCTTCAATTGGGCGTCCGCAGGCAAGGCCGCCGAGCGTCTGTCTGACGACAGCCTCGAGAGCACTTGCGGCAATATCAGCCTTCTTCGCGCCGGCATTCAGCAGGGGCCTGATGTCGTTTTGGGCGAACACGGCACAGCGAGACGCGATGGGATAGATGCGGTTCGAGGAAAGTGAAAGACGGCTCATCTCCGAGGACTTTACGCCGATCATGAAGGCGATGCCGTCGATGAACCCACCCGTGCCACCAGCGCAGGTAGCGTTCATGCGCTGCTCGATTCCGCCCGTGAGATAGACGACTTT
This sequence comes from Eggerthellaceae bacterium, assembly GCA_017559045.1. Classification (GTDB taxonomy): domain Bacteria; phylum Actinomycetota; class Coriobacteriia; order Coriobacteriales; family Eggerthellaceae; genus RGIG3135. The sequence goes on from JAFYTB010000193.1 coordinate 9,682, forward strand.
CGCGTCTTCGCCGCCTAATTCGACGAAGGCATCGGCATTGGGGTGTAGGGATGTAACGGCGTGGGTGGTAGCGACCACTTCCTGGAAGAAAGGCATTTCGAGCGTTTCGGCGAGGCCGATGCCTGCCGATCCGGTGATGCCAAGCGTGCCTTCCATATCGCCGAAGCGCCAGATGAGGCTATGCAGGATCTCGGCAAGACGCGTTCGGATATCCGTACGGTGGCGCACGTAGGCGTGATGAAGCAGGTTGCCGTCTTCGTCGAGAATGACAACCTTGATGGTTTTGGAGCCCGCATCTATGCCGAAACGGTATGCCATGGAATCCTCGGGTTTCGGGATCGCGTCAGATTGCTTCGCGGACATGGTACCAACTCAGCCGTTTATTATGGTGAACGTGTTACGAATAAACGCTCATTTGGCACTCGCAAGAGGGGAGTGCTACCATGTTTCCGATACACACGAAACCTCACGAAGGAGGCTTCCATGTCATTTGAGAAGTTCACCGATAAGGCCCGCAAGGTCTTGGTGCTTGCGCAGGATGAGGCGCGCGCTCTGCACCAGCCCTATGTCGGCACCGAGCATATCCTGCTTGGCCTTATCAAGGAAAACGACGGCCTCGCCGCTCAGGCGCTCGATCGCCTGAATGTCGGTTACGAGGGAGTCGTTCAGACCATCCGCCAGGTGGTCACCATCGACAACGATACTGATGTTTCCGGCCATCTGTCCTTCACCCCGCGCGTTAAACGCGTGCTGGAGAACTCTCTGCGTGAAGCCATGCAGATGGGCCAGTCCTATATTTCCACCGAGCACCTGCTGCTTGGTATTGTGCGCGAGGGCGAGGGCACGGCTCTCGAAGTTCTGTCGCGCATGGGCGTTTCCGGCGACGACGTGCGTTCTGCCATGAACGATCTCGTTGGCCAGAGCGCGGTGTATGCAGGTCGCACGGGCTTTGATCCGAAGGGCGGTCCTTCCGACAGCATGCTGAAGGAGTTCGGCACCGACCTCACGAAGAAG
>JAFYTB010000194.1 GCA_017559045.1 Eggerthellaceae bacterium
GTGACAGCAGCTACGAGCCCATCTGTCACGTCCCCCATCCGACACACCAGCCGTTCCCCTCAACTGGCGCACCCCGCTCCGTATCTGTCACAATAGCGGGTATCACCTCGCGACTCGAATGGGGGATAGATGCCGAAGATGTCGAAGATGCTTAGTTCAATTGCGCCGAAGCAGACTGTTTCGAGCTCACTCACGCTGAAGCCGTCCGCTTTGAGCTCGGTCGCGCCGAAGCCGTCCGTCCTGAAATTGGCCGTTATGGCTCTGGTCTTTGCCTTGGTCTTGTCGGGCTGCACCGCAGCTGGCACCGATGTCCAGCCGGATATGGACTCCCAGGAAAGCCTTGCCGTCGATGACAAGTCTGCGCAGCGCGCAAAAGCCATGGTCGAGCAGATGACCCTGCGCGATAAAGTCACGCAGATGCTGATGGTTGATTTCCGTGATTGGCGCGAGTCCGATTCCGCTGCTACCGGCTCCGCTGCCTCTGCTGGCGCCGCCGGCTCGACTGCCGCCGCCCCCGCTGCCGAGGCGACTGACTTCACCGTCATGAACGACGAGGTTCGCAGCATCATCGAGGATTACAACTTCGGTGCCATCATTCTGTTTGCCGACAACATCAAGGAAACTGAGCAATCCTTCAACTTGGTTGCGGACATGCAGAAGGCAGCAACTGCCGACGGCGGCATTCCGCTGTTGATTTCCGCTGATCAAGAGGGCGGTTCCGTCTATCGCCTGGGCGCAGGCACCGCGCTGCCTGGCAATATGGCGCTGGGCGCGACCTATGCCTCCAGCGGTACCAAGTACGCTTTGGAAGCTGGCAAGATCATCGGTTCTGAGCTGGGCGTTCTGGGTATCAATACCGCCTTGGCACCCGTCGTCGACGTGAATAACAACGCAAACAACCCCGTTATCGGCCTGCGCTCTTTTGGCGACGACGCCACGATGGTCGGCGAGCTGGCGGCTGCCTCAATCGCAGGCATGGCCGAGTTCAACGTCATTGGTTGCGCTAAGCATTTCCCTGGTCATGGCGACACGGCTGTCGACTCCCATTACGGCCTGCCGGTGGTGGACAAGCCGCTGAGCGTTCTGCTGGAAAACGAGCTGAAACCTTACGAAGTTGCCATTGACCAGGGCATCGAGATGATCATGGCCGCTCATATTCTCTATCCTCAGCTGGAGGGCGACACCCTGGTGTCCGAGAAGACTGGCAAGGCTGAGTCGCTACCCGCCACGATGTCCGATGATATTCTGACGGGCCTCCTGAAGGAGCAGATGGGTTTTGACGGCGTCGTCGTCACTGATGCCATGAATATGGCCGGCATCGCCGATAGCTGGGATCAGGTGCAAGCGGTCGTTTTGGCCATCGCCGCTGGTGTGGACATGGTCTGCATGCCCTGTAACCTCAGCAGCGTGGATGACCTGGCAGCGCTCGACGCCATTATCGATGGCGTGATCGCTGCTGTTGATGCCGGCGATATTCCTCGGTCGCGCATTGACGATGCGGTAACGCGCATTTTGACGGTCAAGGAGAGCAGGGGCATTCTGGATTACAACCCCGCCAACTACTCGCTGGAAAAGGCGAAGGCGACCGTCGGTTGCGAGGCAAATCGCTCGATGGAGCGCGAGATGTCTGCTGCTGCCGTTACCGTCATCAAGAATATCGACGGTACTTTCCCCTTGAAGCTGACTGCCGATTCCAAGGTTTTGATGCTGGCTGCTTACGACAATGAGCCCGCGCAGATGCTGATGGCATGGAATCGAGGCGTCGAGGCGGGTGCTGTTCCCGAGGGTGCCGAGGTCGATTATTTCCGCTTCGATAGCGAGGAGATTTCTCCCGAGTTGGGCGAGAAACTCGAGTGGGCTGACGTGCTTATTATCATTTCCGAGGTGCCCAGCGCCTCGTCGATGGGCTACGCGCACTGGCTGTCGGCGATGCCTAACAAGCTGTGTGACTACGCGCTCGCCAACGGCAAAACTTCCGTCATTGTTTCGTGCGACAAGCCCTATGACGTGCAGCTGTATCCCAGCGCCGATGTCATTTTGGCCACCTATGGTTGCAAGGGTTCTTCCGTTGATCCGACCGAAGCTTTGATCGGCGGGGTGACGGGTGCCGAGGCTGCTTGCGGTCCTAATATCATTGCGGCTGTGGAAGTGGCTTTGGGGGCTTTCGAGGCGCAGGGAAGGCTGCCGCTCGATATCCCCTTGTTCGACGCTGCTTCCGGTGCGTACGCCTCTGACATTGCCTATCAGCGAGGCTTCGGCCTTTCGTAGGGGGTTGCGTTTGCCGCGTTTGGCGCCTCGTGCTTTAGCGCGCCGTGTGTAGCGCATCTCGTTTAGCCAAAAAGGTGGGTAGTGTCAGCGATTTCGAGCCTTGTTGGAGTCTTCTAGCCAAAAGTGGGGGTGCTGTCATGACAGTGCGGGCACTTTTGGCTGACTTTGGAACGAAATCGCTCGAAAGAGGCGGCCATTGAGCGCGAATCGATGCCTTACGGACTCATTCCTAGCCAAAAACGGTATCGCTGTCATGACAGTACTGCCCTTTTTGGCTAAGCCAATCGCAATCGGGTCATTTTCCCTGACAGTACCCCTGCTTTTGCCTGGAGGTGTTTATCGAGGCTTACGTGATGCAAACATTGAAAAAGAAGAGGCACCCCGATTCGTTCGTGGGTGCCTCTTCTGCTGTCTGCCCATCTGATGGAGGAGGGGGATCAGATGGGGTCGAATACTTGGTTTGCTTCGCGCCGGAGGGCATTTGCTCGCTAGGCGCGCTCGCCCGATAAGGGGGGAATCGGGTTCGCGCGCCGAGCTGATTCGAATGATGCCGCCCGGGTTGGCCAGGCGTTCGAGTTGGTCAAGCGTTCGAGTTGGCCGAGTGCCCGAGCTGGCCAGGCGCCTGGCTCGGCTGTTCGCCAAACGCCCCGGCTTGCTTGGCTGTTTGCCTAGCCGATGGAGGATTCGGCGGCGGGCATCTCGGATGCGCCGAGCTTCGCCTCGAGCTCGCGGTCGGTAGCGCTCTTCACCGACGGCGGGTCAATGTCGAAGTCGACAGGCTTCGTGAACAGGCTCACCGCAGGAACGATAACCAGCGAGAGAACCATAGCGATAGCGCCTGCATTGATGGGGCTTGCGATCAGCGCTGCGCCCATGAAGCCAGCGATCATGTTGCCCGTGGTCAGGCCAACGCCAACCACGAAGCTCGTCCAGACGGCAGCCTTGGAGACCTTGCCGCTGTACAGACCCCACAGGAAGGGGCCGAGGAAGGCGCCGGCCAGAGCGCCCCAAGAGATGCTCATCAGCTGAGCGATGAAGGTGATGGTGGAGGTGTACTGAATCAGCGCGATCACGCAGGACAGTGCAACGAAGACGATCAGCAGTGCGCGCATGCAGCGGACCTGGCTCTTCTCGCTCATGTTCTTCACGATGTTGCCCTTGATGAGGTCGAGGGTCAGCGTGGAGGAAGAGGTGAGAACCAGCGAGGACAGGGTGGACATCGAGGCGGACAGGACGAGGACGACAACCAGGCCGATCATCAGGTCGGGAAGCGTAGAGATCATGGTCGGGACGATGGAGTCGAAGATCGGTGCACCTGCGTCAGTGAATGCGATCTGGTCGCTGTACAGACGGCCCCAGCCGCCGAGGAAGTAGCTACCGCCAGCAACGACGAGTGCGAAAACGGTCGAGATGATAGCGCCCTGCTTGATAGCGGAACCGCTCTTGATTGCGTAGAACTTCTGAACCATCTGCGGAAGACCCCAGGTGCCCAGAGAGGTGAGCACGATGACGCCCAGGAGGTTCAGCGGGTCGGGACCAAGGATGCTGACGAATGCGCCGGACATTTCGCTGCCCTCAGCTTCGACATGGGAAAGCGTGGTCATGGCCTGCATGAAGCCGCCGTTGTCGCCCAGCACCATGCCGACGACAGCGACGATGCCAACCAGCATGACGCAGCCCTGGATGAAGTCGTTGGTGACGGTTGCCAGGTAGCCACCGACAACGACGTATGCGCAGGTAACGATAGACATTGCGATAACGCAGAACTCATAGGGGATGCCGAATGCCATCTCGAACAGACGACCAAGGCCGTTGTAAACGGAAGCGGTGTAGGGGATCAGGAAGATGAAGATGATGACTGCGGAAGCGATGCGCAGGGCGTTGGAGCCATAGCGCTTGCCGAAGAACTCGGGCATCGTGGTGGCGCCAAGACGATGCGTCATCTCGCGGGTGCGGGGACCGAGGACCCACCAGGCCAGAAGGCTGCCGACGATGGCGTTGCCGAGGCCGATGAGCGTAGCTGCCAGGCCGTACTTCCAGCCGAACTGTCCTGCGTAGCCGATGAAGATAACTGCAGAGAAGTAGCTCGTTCCGTATCCGAATGCCGAGAGCCACGGGCCAACGTCGCGTCCGCCGAGAACGAAGCCGTCGACGCTCTTCGTCGATTTGTTGCAGTACACGCCAACGCCTGTTGCGATGGCGATGAAGACTGCGACCATTATGATTTTTGCAACCATGGGGATAATCCTTACCTCTGTGCCGAATCGTTTGGTTGGGGAGGGTTGCTGGTTTCGCGGTGCCGACTGCGAAGTTGCTAGCGGGCCCTCTCGATGGGCTTCTTCGGGGTTTGTCGGATTTCCTTTGGAGGGGGTTCTGACGCTGGATTGTTGGCGTCAGATTTCAGGCAAAGCGGCAACCGTCCCGGAGAAGCGGGATACGGGGCGCACACGAACATGCCTTAAAACGGGTGCAATAAAAAAGCACCCGAGGCAGGCCCGTGTGCTAGAGGTATCGATAATAATAGGAGGAGAAAATGCCGCTATGAGATTTGGTCTGCGAAGCGCAGTGGGCATTCGAGCAGGCCGTTGCGGCGGTGTGTCGCTGCGCGTCACTCCAGGGCGCCGTGCGTTCGGCGTCAAGAACCTGGGTGATATGTTCGCGTGCGAAGATCATGGCACGCACTTTAGCACTCTAAAGTGGTAAACGAAAGAGCAATTTTTTGTAATTTTGTAAGTGGTTTTGTTTGGCGTGGCGGGGCGTGACACTTGGGTGACAGATGGGCTCGTAGCTACTGTCACATTTTCGCGAAAATGTGACAGTA
>JAFYTB010000195.1 GCA_017559045.1 Eggerthellaceae bacterium
CGTAGCATGTGTCACATTTTGTGTCACTTGAGGGACGGAGTTAGCTGACGCATTTTTCCTTATACGACAAACAAAAAACGAGAGTGTGTCACTTCGGGGACGGAGTTGGCTGACGCATTTTGCCAACTCCGTCCCTGAAGCGACACACTCCCTCATCCCTAAATATCAGAAGTGTCCGTATATACGTATATGTACGTATATGAAGCCCAGAGACAAAACCCAATGCTTCAATTATTCGGCCTAAGCAGTCGGAGCACCGGGGGCCGCAGGAGCAGAAGGTGCCGCAGGAGCGGACGGTGCGCTCGGAGAAGCAGGTGCGGGTACGCCGGGCATCGGCTTCTCACCCTTCAGATAAGGAGTGAAGTCGCACTTGCAGAAGGGGCACTTCTTGATGGTAAGGCCGGACAGCATTGCCTTGATCTCCTGGCCACACTCGGGGCACTTCGGAGCTTCTGCAGCCGCAGCATCAGCGGGTCTAAAACACATGATTTTCTCCAATCTTTGCATAAAAATAGCCGGGTGCCTCGTGGGGGGCCACAAGACACCCGGCCCAAGCTAAAGTTCTAGCCAGCAGCTAAGCCCTACTTAAACTTGCAGAGAGCGAGAGCTGCAGTACCGATAAGGCCGATAACGCACATAACGATACCGGTGGTCATCCAAGCGGACATGTCCGGGCCGAGCAGAATCGGAACCAGCCAGGTACCCAGGAACTGACCGATGCTCTGGACCATCATGAGAACGCCCATGCCGATGGACATAAGCTCGGGACGGCCGAGAACGTTAATGTAGGAAGTCAGGCACATAACCGGACCGCCGAGGCCGATGAGACCCATGACGATTGCGCCAACCCACATCAGAGGACCAGTCTGGGTAAGCAGGATGAGGGTGCAGGGACCCATGACGAGCAGAGCCAGGATGTAGAGCGGCTTGCAACGACCCATCTTGTCGGAGAGAGTACCGAACAGCGGGGAAGAAATAACAGCAAGCAGCATCGGCAGCGTGCTGATAAAGCCAGACAGCGTCGGGTCAACGCCCTGCTGCTGCATGAAAGTGGGAGCAAAGCCGAGAACAGCAAGCAGAGTCATGTTGAATACGAGGAATGCGAAGTAGAACAGAAGAATGTTCGGCTTCACGAGCTCGCCATAGCTGACCTTCTCCTCAGCCGGAGCAGCCTCAGCAGCGGCAGTAGCTTCCTCAAGAGCCTTGCTCGGATCCTTGACGATAACAGCAACGACGATAGCGAAGATAACGGCAGCAGCTGCATAGATGACCCAAACACCCACGAAGCCGGTAGCGGTATACAGGGTGGGAGTCAAAACGCCACCGAGAACGGAGCCCAGGCAAACCCAAAGAGCCCAGATACCGGTAGCAGAACCGATCTTGTCGGGCGCGACGTACTTCTGCACGGCTAGGGGACCGCAAATAGTGACGAAGATAAACGCCACGCCCTCAATTGCACGGGACACGATGAGAATCGTGCCGTTGCCCGCAAAGGCACCAAGCAGGGAGCCGATGGCGATAACCACGGCAGCAGCAAGAAGCATGGTCTTCGGACCGAACTTCTTAGCAAGCGCACCCGTAGGAAGCGCAAGGATAATACCAACGAAGGTGAAGATGGACATGAGCCAGGATGCAGAGTTGGCATCCATGTTCATGTTCACCATGATGTCGCCCATGACGACGGGGACCTTGTACTGAACAGTTGCAATAGCCGTGCCGAACAGGAGCATGGCAACTGCGATCAGCATCCAATTTCCGTACTTCTTTTCGGTGCTCATAGGGCACCTCCTCCTCTTTTCAGGAAACCCCGGGGGGCACTTGCGCACAAGGCAAAGTCAGTAGCCCAAGCAGAATAAGGCCGCATCTTCCAAACCTCTCGCTTCGGCACATCGCGAAACGTGCGACGAAGAGGGAAACGAGACAGCAAGACCCCTACCCTGCTCTCAGCGGGGTTTTTCGAATTCCAGTTGTAAAGCGATGTTTCGTGCGGGGCGGCGGATCACTGCACGCCAGCCCCGACTACCATTCGGCTAGAGAGCGGCGATGTTGTCCTGAACAACCTCGAAGCGCTCACCGCCAGGACCACGGAAGAACATAATGCGCAGCTGAGCGCCCTTGTCTCCATAGACGGTGAAGACGTCGTTATCCTCTTCGGAAAGCGGGCGGTCGAACTCCAGCGGCGGATCAAACGGGCCGGCCTCGATGGCAACGCCCTTCTCGCCGAGGAATGCGACAAACTCATCCATGTCCTCGACGCGCAAAGCCAAATGGTTGAGGCACTTGGCGGCTGCATCACACGTGGACTTATCGTCGCACTCGAGCAGCTCGATAGCAAAACCATTGCCCTTCAGCCATGCCATCCTGAGGGGCTTGTCGCCCTCCATAGCGTCGGACCTGAGCAGAAGCTTGCATCCAAAAATTTCCTCATAGAAAGCGATCGATTCGTCGATATCGCGGCAGTACACACCTACATGCTGAAAGCCCAAATTCATATGGTTCCCCCTTACTGCATGCGTTCTGGAATCAACGGAGGGGATGCGGCCGGGCAAGCCGACCGCATCCCGCTAATTAGTCAGGCGCTTAGCCCTGGTCGCTGGAAGTAGCGGCCATGACCTCAGCAACCGTAGCGTTCTTCATGCGAAGCTCGCTGATGCACACGACGTCGGTACCAAACTCGGTAACGGCATCAAGGTCGCCGGCGAAGACGTCGTCGACAGCGTTGCGGCGCTTGGAGAGGGCGATGGCCTTCTCAGCGTCGTAAGGAATGAGCTGCTCCTTCGGCGGATTGGGCTTGGCAACCCAGTTCGGGGTCGTGATAGCCGGATCGGGCATGGTCTCGATCTTGCGAACGTCGCCGTACTTCTCGATCAGCTCGTCGATGGGGCCAAAGTCCAGAGCACGCATCGGGCAGGAAGCCACGCACAGCGGCAGCTGACCCTTCTCAAGACGATCAACGCACATGGTGCACTTGCTCATCTTGGTACCCGGCTCGTCGCTTGCGAACTTCGGAGCACCGTAGGGGCATGCCTTGAAGCAATTGCGATCGCCCTGGCACTTGTCCTGATCAACGAGGACGGCACCGTACTTGTCCTCCTTGAAGATGGCGCCGTTGTCGCAAGCGTCAACGCACACCGGATTGTCACAGTGGCCGCAGTTGAAGGCGAGGATACCGATAGAGGTCGTCGGGAACTTGCCCTTCTCCCACATGTAGACGCTCATCCACTTCTCGGGACCCGGAGCGATGTCATACCAGTCCTTGCAGGCAACGGAGCAAGCCTTGCAGCCGTAGCAACGTCCCTGATCGAAGAAAAATCCGTACTGAGTCATGTTCTATTCGCCTACCTTCCTGACCTCAACAAGACCAGCCGTCAGCAGTGCGCCCACGATGTGCGGCAGATGGGTGTCGCCGATGAGCAGGTTGCAGTTGCCAGCGGTGTCAATGCCATAGGGCATCAGCTTGGACTTGCGGACGTTGTCAAACTTGGACCACTCGCCGTGACCAATGGAAACCGTGCCAGGCAGCAGCTTCGAGGAAACGTAAGCGGTGATCTCGACCTCGCCGAACTGGTTGTAAACCAGGACGCGGTCGCCAGTCTTGATGCCACGATCGGCAGCGTCTGCGGGAGACATGCGAACCATGTGCTCGTAGCAGTCGCCCTTGAGCCAGGGGTTCTGGTCGTTGGCGGAGTGCTGACGATAAGAGGAAACCGGGGTGACCATGGACAGCGGATAGAGCTTCGTCCAGGAGTGATAGTAGCTGTCGTTTGCCGGCTCGTCCTGATAGGTCGGCTGCCAACGCGGATAGCTGTCCATCTGTCCACCGTAGCGGGTCTGGGTAAGGTCGTTCTCCCTGATGTAGGAGCTGTCGAACTCGATCTTGCCAGACGGCGTCTTGAACGGGGAGCGGCCCCACTCGACGGTGTTCTTGAAGGGATAGAACCACTCACCGGGCTCACCGGGAACACGGACGATCGGCATCTTCTGGAAGTCCTCCCACGAAGGCGGATCGATCTCGTAGTAGCTCAGCAGGCCGTTCTCATCCTTAGCCCACTCTTCGTATGCCGGCTTGTAGATACGCTCGATGACCTGCTCGTCCCACTCGCGCCAATCGGTGACGTCGAGCATCTTCGGGCAGTACTTGTCTGCGAAGCCAAGACGACGTGCGAGCTCCATCCAGACCCAGTCCTTGGAGCGAATCTCTCCCGGAGGATTGATACCCTTGCCAGCAAACAGGAAGTAGTTCTGCATGCCGGAGGGAGCGCCCCAGTAACGGTTGATACCGAAGAAGTGCATGTCGGTAGACTCGAACTGGATAACCGGAGACGGAAGGACGATGTCGAGGAACTCGATAGACGGCTGATCGTGGAAGTACTGCCAGCCCCAAGAGAATTCCATGTCGGCAAAGCCCTGCATACGCTTGGAAACGTGATGCTGGTTGTTGATGTAGTTGTTCGGAATGATGGCCATCTTGAGGTGCGGCAGCGGGGAGCCCTTCGGGCAGCCAATGCGCTGGCGGAACTCTTCGGCATCAATCTCGCCAGCAGCATAGAGCTTCTGGCAGTGCATGAGCTCGGTCACCTTGTTGTTGTTATTGGTGATCGGATTGACAACGTCGCCCTTGATCTGGCCGGTGTTCGGAACCGGAGCAAAGATGCGGGGCTGGGTAACGAGGTTAGCGCCGCCACCCTCGCAACCGCCGGGGATGGTCATGTTGCCAGTCATTGCCTGAAGCAGGCAGCAAACAGCAGCAGCGTAGTCGCCAAGGTTACGCTTGGAGACGCCATACATCTGATGCATGTGAACCGGCTTCATGGAAGCGTAGTAGCGAGCGAACTCGCGGATAGTCTCAGCCGGAATACCCGTGATAGGCTCTGCCCACTCGGGGGTATGCTCGACGCCGTCAACCTCGCCGACGATGTACTTGCGCCAGGTCTCGAAGCCCTCGGGCTCAACCCAAGTTGCGACATAGTCATGATCGTACAGGTCCTCAGTGTAGAGAACATGAGCAACTGCCAGACCGAAAGCGGTGTCAGTGCCGGGGCGGATCGGAATCCACTGTGCGCCAAGGCACTCTGCGGACACGTTGTATACCGGGTCGAGCAGGATGAACTTACAGCCGCGCTCCTGGGCAAGCTTCATGTAGAACGGCACATGACCGAACCAAGAAACCATCGGGTCGAAGCCCCAGAGAACAACGAGCTTGGAGTTCAGCAGGTCGGGAGCCTCGAAGCCCGGGAAGGCGTCGGAGGTACCCTTGATAAGGCAGTCGGTCAGACGGACGCCCAGGTGGAAGTCCTCAGCTGCAGCGCTGCCAGAGGTGGAGTGGTCGCCCCAGCCAGTGATGGTGCCGGGCATGTAAGAAGCAAACGGGAAGTCAGAGCTCTCGAATGCAACGTAGTAGCAGTAGTACAGCCACGGACGATCCGGGCTCTCCTCTGCAAACTGCTTCATCTTACCGGCGATGGTGTCGAGTGCCTCTTCCCAGGAAATACGCTCGAAATGGCCCTTGCCAGAGCCCTTCTCGCCAATGCGCTTCATGGGGTACAGCAGACGGTTCTCAGAATAGAGCTCCTGACGCCATGCATGGCCCATAGGACATGCGCGAGCCTGCAGCATACCGGTCTGAACGGCGTTCTCGTCGTCGTCCTCACGTGCGATGCCCGGATTGACCGAGTCGTCGGGCTCGATGGCGATGATCTTGCCATCCTTCACACTGCACTTGATAAGGCAGGTGGCATCCCAGCAGCCATTGTTATGGCAGGTGGTGTAGAAATAATCTACTCCCTCGTGGCGCTCGCCCAGTTTCTCGACTATCGACTCTCTTGACATCGTGCCTCCTCTCTTTGTAGCAACTCTCTCAAAAGACAGCTTTCGTGCCCCTTGGCACAAATCGCTTAGCTGCAGACTACGGAAGCACGATGGCGGCTCACAAGTTCGTTTCTGTTTTTTGGTATTTCGAAAACATCAACCCCTGATTAACCTTGCAAATTTGGGTTGTTGCAGATATTGAAACGCGTCTTCTTTGCTGGTGCTAGAATGAGCAAACTTAAACGTGTTAGACGAAGAACGTCCTCGGCACACCCGTGCAGCCTGACGCAAAGCCGAGGCTTTCGCCCGCGAAGCTCTATGGGACTGATTAGGGGGATCAGGGTGGACTACGCAGGTTATTCTTACTCCGCAGAAACACAGGCCGAATTCTTTAAAGCTGAGGCAGAAATGCTCAGATTTGCCGATGAGCTCACCCACAGCCCCAGCGCAAAATACATGAGAAGTACCCTTCTGGCCATCGACGCCGTCTTCGCCATTCGCATCGCCGAAGACGTCACCTTGCCGGTTGTTCCCCTCATTACCTCTTTCGACTTAACCGACTGGAAGCATCACGGAGACACCAAGAAGAGCGTTCGCGCCCAGTACTCCGAGTTTCAGTTCCCCAAAGAGCATCTTGCGTTAGCAACAGAAGCGCTGCATTACATGCAGTGCTTAGAGTGGATCGCCGATATGGCGAAACCCGACACCACCATCACCGTCAACACCATCCTGCATCTCCACGAGATTCTGCTGAATGGCAAAACGGCCGATAACCGCTACCACGGATTCAGAACCACTTCTCTTCCCAACGGAAAAGGCACGGACCCCGCGCTTATTCCCTCGGAAATCAGCGATCTTTGCCGCTTTATCAACGCCAACGCCTTCTCCCCTATTGGGCAGGCGTCGGTAATCCACCATGCTTTTGAAAGCATCGCGCCTTTCGACTCCATGGTCGACAGAACTGGTCTGGTCGTCGCCTTCATATCCTTCTTCAAAAGAGGGCTCTACACCGATGGATACATGGCCCCCATCTGCTGGGGCGCGTCCCTCGAGAAGGATTTCCGAAAAGTGCTTAGAGATTCCTCTCGCGACAAATCTTCGCCGGAAACCCATCTGCACTATCGCGAAGCATGGGCCGCCTACAACGCACGCAACACCTACATGTCGGTTGTCATAGCCAGGTCATTCCTTTCCGCCGCCACTCAATTGCGCACCAAGTGGCGCTCGCAAGGACTGAGGATTCCGACCAATTCCGCACTCGACAGACTGCTCGATCTGCTTCTGGCCATTCCGGGCGTTTCCACGATCCGCGCAGCGGACATCATCGGAAAAAGCTACGGAGCAACAAATGAAGCCATGGCGCAGCTCGCCAAGGCTGGTATCGTTCGTGAGGTTGCCCTCGACGGTCGCGAGCGTGTCTTCATCTGCGATCAGTCGGCAGCTATGATCACCGAGTTCGTCGAGAACCTCGTCAAGATAAGCATGCAGGCTGAAACTGGCAATCCGAAGTAGGCACTCGGAATAAAGACGTGCACGATCCTGGGCGCCGACGCAAGTCGACGCCCATTTTTATGGAAGAGATGAAAGTGGGTTTGCACCCATCGCCTCTGCCGGATGAAAGCAAACGGCCGACGGACTGCATCTTGCAGCTCATCGGCCGTTTCATTCATATACAGTTTCGCTAATCGGTAGGCTGATCAGTCTACTTCACAGCTTCAGCGGTGGTGTCGCTGTGGAAATTCGAGTAACCGCCCACTGCATTGGCAGCGAACCTACCCTCAGTCTTAGAGAAAAACACCTGCGTAACCATCAGGTCCCTAAGGGTGACTCCGGCTGCAGCCATTGCCTCTTTCTGGCTCATGCCCTCATCAATGAAAGCGTTCAGCACTTCGGCCTTCTTCGGCGACTCAAGCGCCATGAACTCCTCGCGATTCACAATGTACCTCCCCCATGGGTCTTTTCCGTCGATACGCCATCAATTATATGAATCGCTTCGCCAACGCTTAAAGCTTATTTCTGTTTCCTTCTTCTACAGAAACATCACGGGCCAAGACGCGAGTGTGACAGACAAGGGACGGAGATGGGTGACGGATGGGCTCGTAGCTGCTGTCACATTTTCGCGAAAATGTGACAGCAGCTACGAGCCCATCCGTCACCCATCTCCGTC
>JAFYTB010000016.1 GCA_017559045.1 Eggerthellaceae bacterium
CATGATGGCAAACGTTGCCGACCAAATACGCAGACAGTGGTTTCCAGATGCTGGGAATGACGGCGCGGGGGAGGGGTGACGTATGGGACGCAATAAGGAGCCCGTGAGCCTTATCCTTGCGAAGGGCAACAAGCCAGGACTCACCAAGAGCGAGATCGAGCAACGCAGGGCTGCTGAGGTCAAAGTTGATCTGAAGGATGTTACGGCGCCCGACTACCTGCCCGCTGCTCTCAAGGGCAAGTTCGACCGCATTGCGGCCAAGCTTCTCCAGGTGGGCATCATGACCGAGCTCGACGAAGACCTTTTGGCGCGCTACGTGCTTTCGGAGCGGAACTACCTTCAGTACGTGCAGATGAATGCTGAGGCTATTAAAGCTGGGGATATGGAAAACATTTCCAGAACCGAGCGGTTGAAGAAGAGCGCGTTCGAACAGAGCCACGCCTGCGCCTCGGCGCTGGGCCTTACCATCACTTCCCGCTGCTAGCTGGTCGTTCCTCATGTTGCGGCACCGCAACCTAAGATCAAGTTCGATTGGTTCCGTTCTGGTTGACGACGGATCGGGTTTCGGAGTATGCCCGTCGCGTCGTAGCGGGAGAGGTTGTGGCGGGAAGTCTCCACATAGCCGCCTGCAAGCGTCACCTGGACGACTTGGAGCGGCAGAACACGGAAGGGTTTCCGTATTGGTGGGATGTCGAGGCATCCCAGCGCATCATCGAGTACGCCGAGACGTTGACCTTGGCCGAGGGCGCCGAACCGCGGCCCCTCAAGCTGCTTGATTGTCAGGCATTCGACTTAGGGTGCCGTTTCGGGTGGTATAACGCCCGGGGTTTTCGCAGGTTCCGAAGAAGCTACAAATCCATGGCACGTCAGAACGGTAAGACGATGGAGAATGGAGTGATCGGAACCTACGTGGCTGCTTTCTGCGGCTACCAATACGGGAAGCTGTTCACTGCTGCTACGAAGAAGCGGCAGGCGCGGCTGGCTTGGGAAGAAATGTCGCGCTTCATCCAAGTCGACCCCGATCTCCAAGAGCTTTTCTCGGTCAAAGACTATAAGTCTCTGATAGAAGCTTGTGAAACATCGTGCAGCATCGAGGCTTTGAGCAAGGAGTCCGGGCTTGACGATGGATTCCGCGCAATTTTCGTCAGTCTCGATGAGATTCACCAGCACCGAGACAATGCGATTTTCAGGGCGCTTTTTAATGGTCAGAAGTCGCTCGATGAGGCTCTGATTTCGATGATTACCACTCGCGGAAGCAAGACCAACAGCTTCTGCAAGGAAATGGACGACTACGCCATCAAGGTTGTTAAGGGCGTCACGGCGGCTGAAGACATGTTCGTCGACATCTACGCGCTAGATGAGAATGACGACATATGGGACGAGGCCAACTGGATCAAGGCGAACCCATTCCTTTGCACGACCACATCGGGTATGGAGTCGCTTCGTAATGATGCTCAGACTGCCAAGGATATGGGCGGGAGTGAGCTTCGCGACTTCCTTGTGAAATCGATGAACATGTGGGTTAAGAACACGGCTGACGACTTTATAGACATTGACAAGTGGAACGACTGCGCTGATGAGCGAAGCCTGGAGGACTTCCGGGGCAAGACCTGCTACGTGGGGCTAGACCTTTCGAGTGGGGGAGATTTGACTACGTTGGCGCTTGAGTTCCCGGAGGTTGATGATCGGCTGTATTGGTACTCACATAGCTTCATGCCACGTGGCCGCCTTGAGGAGCATATCGAGACCGACTTGGCGCCTTACGACCTCTGGGAGAGCAAGGAGCTCATCACGGTCACGGGAGGTTACGGCGATTTCAAGAATGATTACCGTCATATCCTGAAGCACCTTCGTGATCTGAAGGAAGAATATGAGCTCGAGTTCGCGGCCATCGGCTGCGACCCGCACAACCTAGACGGCATCCTCGCCGATTTGGAGGAATACGGATGCCCTGTTGTCGCTGTAACCCAGTCCGCTAAGAATTTGCACGAAGCGACCACCGACGTCCAGCTTCTGGTGAAGTCGGAGAAGGTTTCATATCACAAGGATAACGAGCTGCTGACCTGGTCGTTTTCGAACGCGGCCACCGTCATGAACAGTTTTGGGGAAATAAAGATCGATAAAAAGCCTCGGTCGCGTTTCAAACGCATCGACCCTGTGGACGCGTGCATAGATGCGCATTACGTCTTCATGAAGACGAACG
>JAFYTB010000196.1 GCA_017559045.1 Eggerthellaceae bacterium
CATCTATAATGTTCGCCATGGGGCTCCCTTTCCCGATGTGTTTTCGACGACGTCATCGTAGGAAAGAGGAGCCCTTTTCCATGTACCTCACAAGGGACTGCGGCTAAAAATGTCAATGATGGTTTAACAGAGGGGGCCTGTTTTGAAAAGTGGAACCAGAGGGGCGACTGAAAATGACCGGAGGATCTTGCTGAAGGTGCTGTGGTGGCGATGCTCGATTGCGGTAGTGATGCTCGGTTGCTCTGATTCGCATGCTTGCGGTAGTGATGCTCGGTTGCTCTGATTCGCATGCTTGCGGTGGTGATGCTTGGTTGCGGCGACGATGCTTGTCACCTTGGCGACGAGTGCGCAACGCGACGTTTCCCTTTCGTCGGTGCGCTCTTCGAGTTCTACTCCGCGGGGTAACCTCCAAAGCATGTTTTGTCCGATCGGGCGTGCGAAGAGGTGAGTCATGAAGAAGATGCTTGTGGGCTGGCTTGTGCTTGCGGTGGTAATGGTCGCGGCGATATTGATGGTCATAGCGCCGTCGCTGGGCGTGGTGCCGGCGACTGCAGCGCAGGCGGCGGACGTGGTGCCGGCGGTTGCGGCGCAGACGGCGTTTGATGCTCCGGCGGTTTTCTGTGCTTTGGGCGTCAATGAAATCAAGGCAATTGCGGCCTGGGCGGCAATGGGTTTGCTGGCAATCGGCTTCGAAGTGTTCCTTCGCAGGAGAAGCCGCACGCGCTAAATCGGAGTAGTTGAGCAGCTTGGTGTGCGGGTTTGTTCCTTCTCGGGCCTGGATGCGGACAGAGCATGAGCAAGAAGAAAACGCTTTGGGATATGATGGCTGTGTTGAGAATGCGGTTCGTGCCACGATAGAGGCATAGGCGTCGAGTGAGTGCGTAGTGCTGCGTGCGAGTGCGCGGTGTTGTATGCAAGCGTATGCGCCATGCGCGCGGAAGACACCGCAAGCATTGAAGTGGGAAAGGCTCAGCATGTCGCAACCGATAAAGGCCGTCTTGTTTGATCTGGACGGAACGTTGCTCGATACGCAGGATTTGATCCTCGCGTCGTTCCGCTATGCGACGACGGAGGTGCTCGGACAGAAGATTCCCGACGAGCTGTTGTTGGCGAAGGTCGGTCAGCCCCTCGAGGTCCAGATGTGCGACTTTACGGACGACCCTGCGTTGCAAAAAGAATTGGTTGACGTCTATCGCGATTACAATCACGCGGTCCATGATGAGCGCGTTCGCGCTTTCGATGGCGTCGTTGAAATGCTGGATTGGCTGGCTGATGCTGGCTATCGAATGGGCGTGGTGACGTCGAAGCGCCAGGCGCTTGCGCAGCGAGGGCTTGATGTGTGCGGCCTTGCCAAGTACATGGAGTTCGTGGTCGCGCCTGATGTGTTCCCGATCCATAAACCTGATCCCGCTCCGGTGGTTCATGCGTGCGAGCTCATGGGCCTTGACCCCGCGGAATGTCTGTATGTGGGCGATAGCCCCTTCGATATCGCTGCAGGCAATGGGGCTGGTTGCGAGACTGTCGCGGTTACTTGGGGCATGTTCTCGGCTGAGGTGCTCGCTGATGAAGATCCCATGTATGTCATTGGGCACCCCTCTGACTTTGCTAATCTATCCGTGCTACACTAGCGAGCTGCAAAAATAGCAACGCTAGAGCTGCGGAAGCAACAACGCTGGAGCTGTGAAAACCGCAACGCTAGAGCTGCAAAGATAGCATCGCTAGAGCTGCGGAATCGACAACGCAAACGAGCTGCGAAAACCGCAACACAAGACCATCACCACGAAAGCGAAGATCATGGCTGAATACATCGAAGGTAAGCGACCCGTCATCGAGGCACTGCGCACGCACGTCCCCATGAAGTGCATTCTCATGGCTGACAACGTGAAGAAGGATAGCCTTGTCAACGACATTCTGCGCAAGGCAAAGAATCTCGACGTGCCGGTCAAGACCATCTCGAAGAAGAAGCTCGATGAGATCTCCGAGCGTGAGAGCCATCAGGGCGTTATGGCTGAGACCAAGCCCTTCGAATACGTGAACGTCACCACCATCCTCGAGGCAGCAAACAAGTGCGCCGAGGAGAACGACGGCCGTGCGCTTATCGTGATGCTCGACCACATCACCGACGCTGGTAATCTTGGTGCCATCTCTCGTAGCGCCGAGTCGGTTGGTGCCGCTGGTCTCATTATTCCCAACAAGCGTGCTGCACGCGTGACCGCTGCTACGTACAAGAGCTCCGCAGGCGCTATCTCTCACATCCCGGTCTCCCAGGTTGCTAACCTGACCAGCTGCATTGAGCGCCTGAAGGAAGAGGGCTTCTGGGTGTGCGCTGCTAGCGAGCACGCGCAGGATTACATCTGGGATGCTAACCTCAAGGGCAAGATCGTGCTGGTTATGGGCAACGAGGGCGAGGGCGTTTCTCGCCTGGTGCTCGAGAACTGCGACTTCGGCGTGAAGCTTCCGCAGGTTGGCGCTATCTCCTCGCTGAATGTTGCTCAGGCTGCTACTGCCTGCATGTATGAGTGGCTGCGTCAGAATCGCGCCGCTGGTGAGGCTCCGCTGCATCAGTCCCGTTAAGGCCTGCGTTAAGAATCATCATGGCAAAACCTCGTAAGAAGCTGTTGATTGTCGACGGGTATAACGTGCTGCGCTCGGGTACCCGTTACAAGCGCAATCCCGCTCCTCATCCCGACTATACCGACGATACCTTCAATACTGCGCGTGAGCGCCTTATCAATGACGTGATCAACTTTGCTGGTCGCGACTATAAGGCTGTCATCGTGTTTGATGGTGCGCAGAATGAGTTCTCGTCCGGCGCCACCGAGAAGCGCGCTGGCGTGCAAATCATGTTCTCGCGTGCGGGTGAGTCTGCCGACAAGGTCATTGAGCGTCTTTCCTACGATGCGCGTGAGCGCATGATCGAGACGCTGGTGGTTACGAGCGACGCCACCATTCAGGACACTGTTTTCGGTGGCGGCGTGGACCGCATGAGCGCTGATGGCTTCAGCCAGGAAGTCGGCATGTACTACGACGATGTTCGTCTTGATGAGGCTCCGAAGATCGCCCATAAGAACACGGTTGCTGGTCGCATTCCCGCCGATACGCTTGCGAAGCTGAAGGCTCTGCGCGACGGCAAGTAATTTTCGCGTTGGTGCGCGTAGGACGACACCCTGTTGATTTATGTGCTAATTGGAAACGCCTCCGCGTTGGTTGGTGCTCTAGCACCGGACGATGCGGAGGCGTTTCTGTGCTTTAACCCCAAATAACGCAAGTGGGAGAGGGGATCTCGATTCGGCAGATCTCGCAAATATCCTTGTCTTCAGCTTTCGGTGCGAAAAAGACGACGATGTTGTTGCTCTCCAGATTGGCGACTGCCAGATAGTTTCCGCACGGCGAAATTGAGAAATGTCGAGGGCAGGTGCCTCCACATGAGAGGCGAGTTTGCGCGACAACGCGGGCTTTTTCGTCGAGTTCCTATACTGCGATCACATTCTTTCCGGAGATAGAAACGTAGAGCCATCTTCCGCATGGGGAGAACTCGGCGTGTGTGGCATGGGAGCGGATGCCGCAGCAAGAGGGGAGATCGAATCGATCCAGCTCCTGCCATTTCTTGGCGACGGGGATGCTTGCTATTCCGAAATCGTATTGTTCGCCGTAATAGGTATTCTCGGTGGCGTGGGTATGCTGCGTCGCGTGGGTGTATTGCGCTGCAGGCTCGGCAGGTATGGCGTGGTGGCTTTGTGTTGAGTGGACGTCTTGCGTCGCATGGGTTCTTCGAGCTGCGCTTTCCGGATGGTTGGCGCTCTCAGGTTGGGCTTCGCGTGGGTTGATGTCGTAGATGATCACGCTGTTTGCCAGCTCCCCGACGACAGCAAGCTGTCCCGGATGATGGGGA
>JAFYTB010000197.1 GCA_017559045.1 Eggerthellaceae bacterium
AGGGGTAAACGTGGAGCAGGAAGGCGATCTCGTAGCTGAATCGGAAGGCAAGGGCTTTCGTGCGTATGCGGACATCGTTCGCGCGCGCGAGGCGTACCCCTTCGATTTCGCCACGTTTCTGATGCGCCTGTATATGCCCATGATCACCATCGGCATTGTGTCGATGTTCACGCTTGCGGGTTATTCGGCGCTTTTTGCGGGAAGCATTTCGTCGACTATCGCGGCGGCGCTGTTTTTCATCTCGCCGCGCATCTCCAAACTTATTGATGAACGTGGGCAGTCTGCGGTTGTTCCGTGGGCTGCCGCTATAGCTATGGCCGGCCTTTTCGCCATGCTTGCGATCGTTCAGTTTGGCCTGCCGAGCTTCCTTTGCTATATCTGCGCAGCGCTTATGGGCTTTGCGCCGTCTCCGCAGGCCCTGGCGCGTACGCGCTGGCTTTTCCTTATTGAAACGGGCAGGTTGGGGGAGCGCCCACCTTTGGTGCGTACGGTGTTTTCGTACGAAGGCGTTCTCGACGACATTGCCTTTATGTTTGGCCCTGCAATTAGCATCGCCCTTGCTGCGGCTATTTTCCCCATTGCTGGAATGCTTTTTGGAGGATGCTGCTACGTTGTAGGCGTCTTCATCCTCATGCTTGGGAAATCGACTGAGCCCGACGAGCGTTGGCGTTTGGCGAACAGCGCTGGCGAATCTGGCAAGGTGAAGGGAGAGAAGACAGTTCTGGCCCTGTTCCCGTCGGTTCGCGTGTTCTTCGTGCTCATGCTGCTGATGGGTGCGACGTTCGGCGTCTTCGACACGACCACCGTTGCCTTCACGGAGGTGCTTGGTCACCCCACCACTGCAAGTGTGTGCCTGGTGGCCGCGGCCATTGTCTCCATCTTCACGGGCTTTGCGTTTGGCGGCATCAGGTTCAAGATGAGCGCCGCAAGGCTGCTTGCTACGACGGCGATTCTGTTTGGCGTCGGTTACGGGTTCATGTTCATCATTGAGACGATCCCCGTGCTGTTTGTGGTCTCGGTGGTGACGGCCTTCACCTATGCACCGTTCTTCATCTCGACGAACAACATGTGCGAGCAGTGCGTCCCGAAGCATCGCATTACCGAGGCGCTTACGTGGATAGGCGCGGGCTTTTCGTGCGGATCGGCTATTGGCCCGACCTTGGCCGGTTTCTTCATTGATTTCTTTGGCTCGACAGCTGGCTTCGACGCGGGTGCAGTGTTCAGCTTCGCCATCGTGCCTGTGGCGCTTTTTGGCTATCGCGTCATCATGAAAGAGAAGGAGCGCGAGCTCTAGGCTTCGGTCTTCTCGGCGAGCAGCTCTTCGTAGCGTGCGTACAGCTCGGGCAGAATGCGCTTGATGCTGACAGGCTTGAAGGTGTCGCGGTCAACTACGCATGCGGTGATAACGGCATCGACGCACGGTTTGTCGACGGTGGGATCCATGTCGGCGCGGTAGACGCGCTGGGAATAGGTGGTCTTCGTCGCGCGGCTCTCGATTACTTCCGTAAGAACGTAGGCCTCTTCGCCATAGCGAAGCGGGGAGCCGTAGGTCATACGCACGTC
>JAFYTB010000198.1 GCA_017559045.1 Eggerthellaceae bacterium
ATGACACCGTCGAAGTCGACACGCTCGGCAAAGGCCTGGACAACATTGACGATATCCTGACCGGTCATGGCATCGACGACCATGAGGATCTGATCGGGCTTGACGGCTGCCTTGATAGCTGCGGCCTCGTCCATCATCTCCTCGTCAACATGCAGACGACCAGCCGTGTCGATGATGACCACGTCACGCAGATGATCGATAGCATCTTGTACGCCTTCCTTGGCGATCTTGACCGGATCAACGCCATCGCCACGATAGACGCGCACGCCAATCTCGCCACCAAGCGTTTCCAGCTGATCAGCTGCAGCGGGACGATAAACGTCGCAGGCAACGAGAAGCGGAGAATGATTCTGCTGCTTCAGACGATAAGCCAGCTTTGCTGCCGCCGTGGTCTTACCAGAACCCTGAAGACCGACGAGCATGATGACGTTGGGAATGCGGCTCGTCAGAACAAGCTTCGAAGAAGTGGAGCCAAGAAGCGCAGTAAGCTCATCAAGGACGATCTTGATGACATTCTGAGCAGGCGTCAGGGAGTCCATGACCTCAGCAGTCAGGCAGCGCTCCTTCGTGCGGGCAATGAAGGACTTGACAACCTTGAAGTTGACGTCAGCCTCAAGCAACGCAAGGCGAATCTCGCGCATGGCGTCGTTGATGTCGCTCTCGGTAAGACGACCCTTCGATTTCAGGCCGGAGAAGATGTTTTGAAGTCGCTCGGAAAGGTTTTCAAGCATGAGGTTAAGCTCCTTGTTGAGGGAGTCGAATACGCATAACCCAGCTATTATACCCAAGTCTCCGCATAAGGGCGAAGCCTTCCATCAAGCTATAGTCGGACTATGGCCAATCTGCAGACACCACGCAGCGAGTTACAGCCTGTCGGCAAGTTTGTAGCCCACGCGCCAAACCGTGATGAGGTAACGCGGCTTGCTGGGATCGTCCTCGATTTTCTCGCGAATCTTGCGCACAAACACCGTAATAGAGTTCGGATCCGCCGCCTCGATACTGCCCCAGACGTGTTCGAGGATCTGATCGCGCGTGAATACACTGCCAGGATCGCTCGCGAGCAGCTCGAGCAGTTCGAACTCACGCGAAGACAGCTGCACCTGCTGGCCACGCAGGCGAACGTCGTATTTTCCGAAAATAACTTCAAGGTCGCCGACGGAATAAACGCCTTCGCGACGAGAGCGAGCAGCCTCTTCGGGCTGAACACGCTGAGTCTGCCTGCGCAAATGAGCTCTCAGGCGAAGAGAAAGCTCTTCGGTCTGGAACGGCTTTACCAGATAGTCATCGGCGCCCGCCTTGAATCCGATGCTCTTGTCGACGATATCGCCCTTTGCCGTCAGGAACATGATGGGGACCTGACAACCCTTCGCTCGCACGTTTTCGCAGATCTCGAAACCATTGGTATCAGGAAGCATGACGTCAAGAATGAGGAAGTCGGGCTTTTCCCGATCGAGCATGACCATTCCGTCATGACCATTGCCGGCGCAGCAGAAATCATAGCCGTCACGGCGTACGATTTCGCCAATTAGCAGCTGAAGGCTTTCATCGTCATCGATGAGCATAACCTTGGTCATCTCAGTTCTCCTTCTGCTCTTCCACGGCCTTCACGGGCAAGCCTACCTTGAACGTAGAGCCCTCCCCCAGAGCACTCTCAAGCGAAACCCATCCTCCCAGCATCGAGGAAAGGTCCTTGACCAGCGACAAACCCAATCCGCTGCCGCCGTAACGACGAACCGTCGACATGTTCTCCTGGGTGAAGCGCTCGAAAACAAGCTCGTGCTTATCGGCGGGGATGCCAATGCCGGTATCGATGACCGACATGATCACCTCATCGCGCGAAGCATCGTAGGACACAGCGACATCAACACTACCGCCAGCGGGGGTGAACTGCACCGCATTGCTGGCAAGGTTAACGAGAATGCGACGCACCTTCTCCCAGTCGCTCATGATAAGCGGAACATCGGGGGCAACAGTGGTTGTCAGGCGAACGCCCTTGCGTTCGGCAACAGGCTCGTTGGCAGCGGCA
>JAFYTB010000199.1 GCA_017559045.1 Eggerthellaceae bacterium
GGCGGCATCGTGGGTCGTGTCGATTCCGGTTACTCAGCATCTATCGTGAATTGCTGTAATTCCGGCTCCGTGACCTCCTACCAATATGCCGCTGGCATTGTTGGTGGCGCGTTCGGCTCTTTGGAGATTGACGGCTGTTTCAACACGGGAGACATCACTACCATCAGCTACGGTATGACCTATCTGGGCGGCATTGCTGGCTGTCTGCAGGATGGCACCATTTCCAACTGCTACAACCTTGGAAAGCTGTACAACAGGCACTGGAGCGACGGTCACGTGCGCGCTATCGGAGGCATCGTCGGAAGCGAAGTGGGGCATGCGATCGGCACGGCGGTCAGCAACTGCTTTAACGCGGCATCAATCGACGTTGATACCTCCAAGATGACTCCCGGAAGCAAGTTCATCTACAGTGTGGGAAACATTTCTGGCGGTAACAGCAAAACCGCGGTCAACACGATGACCTATGAAAACTGCTTCTATCTCGAGGGCTCCCTGCTTCTTCAAGATGAGTCCCATCCCGGCTATGGACTCTGGAGCGACGTCTACAAGAACAATCCCCTCGCCTACGATACGGCTTACATTACCAAATGCACCGTGGAGCAGATGAAGGGCGAGGTCGCGCTTGAAGATGGCGGCTATGTGCTCGACAAGCTTGGCCCGAGTTTTGTAGCGGGTGAGGCTGGCTACCCTGTGCTGTATTGGGAGGCCGGAGCAGTCGATCCCGCACCCGCTGTCTCGAATGTCGAGTATCTTGTTCGCGGCGGCGAGGCTGCGGTGTCCGTTGTTTCCGAGGCTGCTGCAGGCGATGTCGTTGAGATTACTGTGTCGGATGTCGAAACCGGCAAGGTTGTGAAGTCGGTAACCGTAACCGATGTTTCCGGTATGGACGTCCCGGTCACTATGGGCGAGGGCGTCTATCTCTTCACCATGCCCTCGCGTTCGGTGGGCGTTGTCGTTACGCTCGAGAACGTTGTCGCCGAGGAGTCGGATGCCTTCGCCATCGATCTTCCTTCGGACCTTGATTCGATTTGGAGCCTTAGGGTCGACTCTACGCACATTATCGAGGATGGCGATTCGATTAAGGTGAGCTCCGGAGCTACTGTGACCGTTGTCGTGGAGAAGAACGAAAAGGCACAGACAAGCAGTTTTGAAGGTATTTCTGTGACGACCTCCGGTGTTCCTGTCGAAGGTGGTGTTGCGGAGGGCAACACGCGCATGATGGCAGGAGCCAAGTGCTACGGCGAGTACACGTTCACTATGCCCGCGAGCGATGTCGAAGTGACATTGAACGCCACGTACAGCGAATTGAGCATCTACAGCCTGGTTCAGGGCGAGGAAGCTGCCTTGAAGGCCTCGATCACTCGCGAGCAGGCTCTTGAGCTTGCCGACGAGAACGGCGTCGGCTACTTCAGCGGCTGGGCATCCGAGACGCAGCCCTTCATTGGCAAGGCTGAGAATTACGTAACGCTCGAGCAGGTTCTCGAGGTTGCGGGTCTTGAGCTGGAAGAGGGCGACACCGTCGCCGTCGCCGCTCCCGATGGCTTCTCGCAAACCTACACCTACGACTACCTTGTGGCCACCGAGCGCTCTTACTTCTCCGACATCTTCGAGATGGGCGAAAACGCGTCAGAGGCCACAGCGTTCGAGCCTGCGTTCACCATCGTCTCGAATATGGCTAATAACGCCGGCGAACTGGCTGCCCTGGAGTGCGATACCCTCTACACCTACCGTTTCGTATTCGGTCAGTCGGCGGCCGAGCTTGCTGGCAAGGTGAAAATCAACGATCGCATGCCCCAGAACATCGTGAGCGTTACGTTGGTGAAGGGCTCTCCCTCGGAAGGCGTGACCCCCGAACCGCCGGATACCTCTGGGATGGATTTGGTCTCCGCCACATGGGACGGCATTTCTGTCGATACGAGCTGGTACTTCGCGAATAGGGAGGCATCCCAGTACACCGTATCTACCGCAGCGCAGCTCGCGGGTGTCTCCGCGCTCGTGAACGGCCTCGTGAACGAGAGCTGCAAGGTGTATACGGGCAGCGAGGTTCTTTCTGCATCCGAGTGGGCTGAAAAATTCGCCATCAAAGGCAACGGTTCTTCCGGTGGAGAAAACGAGTCCACGACTTCTTACTATTGCGGTATCGAGAGCTTTGAC
>JAFYTB010000200.1 GCA_017559045.1 Eggerthellaceae bacterium
GACGGAGACTGTCCACGTCGCCGTCGGTCAGGACGGCGGTCCCGCCCTCGATCCGGTCGAGGATCATAAATATCTTCTCAATGCTTCCCCTCTCCGGGAAGCCCGGGTCGCCCGAGAAGAACACCTGCCCGTTGACCGATATCTCCATCGGGTTAGGGCCCTCGCCCTCGTCGTCCATCGCCGAAATGACGAGCTCGTAGTCGCCTGCCGGCGGGAACGGGTCGCACTCGAACTTGAGCTCCGTGGAGGCAACCGCCGAATCCTTGCCGCGGATGCACTTAATGAACCTCGCCTCCTTCAGCGTGTAGTGGGAGTAGTACGCGTTCAGGGGGCCGGTCATGTCCGTCGGCAGGTACAGCCTGTCGCCCTTCGACTTGTCGAACTTCGTCTCCCTCTCGGCGAGCTCGCGCGCCGGCCCGATGTACTTTGCGTACTTCGCGAAGAAGTTAGGCGGGTTCAGCGCCCCCTTAAGCACCTTCGCCGCGAAGTCCACGCCCGCGCCGTACCGGCCGTACATGCGAATCGGAGGATAGTACTCGACCGCCTTGGCCCAGCAGTTGCTCGCGACTTCGTAGCGGCGCCTGACCTCGTCTATGTCCTCCTGGAGGATGTCCGCGTTGACCTGGCCGTACCTGTACTTGTCGTTCGCGGCAAGCCCCGCAAGCCCTGGCACGAGGATCGAGTACATCTTCTCGCCGCCCAGCTGGCTCACGGAGCGCTCGACGGAGCGGCGCATGTCGTATGCCTTCGGGTTCCAGAGGCAGTCGGCAAGCGTGTAGAGGTGCGGGCCTGAGACCGGAAGGCCCGAGTTCTTCAGGAAGCCGTTGATGTCGTTCTCGAAGAACCCCGGGTAGTGCCAGCCGTTCCAGTCCATCTCGTCCACAATGTAGGAGAGGAGGTTGTGCGGCCCCGTGCCGTTCTGCCCGATGGTGGGCTTGTGGCCGGTAAGCCCGGTGAACCACTCGACCTGCTTCTTCGTCTTTATGTAGCCCTTCACCTGGCCGCCGATCCAGAAGATGTCGATGTCAGAGGGGAATATCCTCATGCTCTTCAGGTACTTCTCCCTGTCGTCGGGGTACGGCGCGGCGGAATCGGGCCCCCAGTAGAACGGCGGGCAGTAGATCATCCTGAACTCGGGGTACTTGGCCTTCACCGCCTCGAAGACGGCGAGGACGTGCTTCGCGTCGTAGTCGGAGGGCTTGAGGCCGGTGGCGATGTCGTCCTTGTGCTCAGTGGAGTAGCGGCTGTCGTCGTTCGGGTAGTAGACGCCGGCGCCCATCGCCGCGAACATCGAGCAGAGCTCTATCTGCATCGAGCGGTAGCCCTTCCAGCAGTACGCCCAGCCAAGCCCCATCGTGTGGTTGGTGATCCCGTAGCAGAGTCTGAGGCCGAACTCCCTGAACTCGCGCGACAGCGATTCGCACTGGTAGACGTTGAGCGGCGAGAGGTCGCCCGTAAGCAGCGGGTGCCTCTGCATGACGGCGTAGTTGAGCTTCGAGAAGATCGTGTACTCCGTGGTGTTGCACCAGTGCGACATCGAGAGGTAGCCGCGTCACTCGGTAGAGGGCCAGTCCTCGATGCTGCAGATCCGCACGGCCTTCTCATTGTTGTCCATGCACTGTATGAACGAGA
>JAFYTB010000201.1 GCA_017559045.1 Eggerthellaceae bacterium
ACCACCGAGATGCGTTCGCTGCAGGACATCCACTCCCTCATCACCCCGCTGGCGTAAGCATCTAACCGCAAAACAAAAAGACCCCGGAACCGCAATGAACTGCTACCCAAAACTTGGACGGGTCAATAAAGCGGCCTAGGCCGCATGAAAGGACTGATTCCGGAACTCCTCCGGGGTCAGTCCTTTCAGTTTAACCTGACGCCTCCTCGTGTTCCAATGGATTACGTACTCATCCAGGTCTCGCTTGAACTCCTCGAAGCTCGGCCATTCGACGCCCCTGAAGAACTCATCCTTGATATGCCCGAACACCTGCTCCGTCGCGCCGTTGTCGATGCAGTTGCCCTTCCTGGACATGCTCTGCACGATGCCGGCCTCCTCCAGCCTCTTGCTCCAGCCAAGCTGCTGGTACTGCCAGCCCATATCGCTGTGCAGGATCGGGCTGGAGCTCTCGGGCTTCTTGGCCAGGAGCTGGTCGAGCAGCTCGTGCTGCTGCGCCATGTTGGGGTGCAGCGACGTCGACCATGCGACGATCTCCTTGCTGCCGAAGTCGTAGATCGGGGCGAAGTAGGCCTTGCCCCAGGGCTGCTTGAACTCGGTGACGTCGGTGCCCATCTTCTCCCACGGACCTTCGGCTGAGAAGTCCCTTCCGATGACGTTCTCGAAGGTCTTCCCGACCTTGCCCCTGTAGGAGCTGTACTTGCGGTGGTCGGTCTCGCGGCGGATCCCGCAGCGGATGCCCATCTCGCGCATCATCTTGAGAACCGTCTTGTCGGCTATGCGCACGCCCTGCTCGGCGCGCAGGCACATGGCGATCTGCCTGTGGCCGCAGCCGTTGGCGGTGCGGGAGAATATCTCCGCGGCGGCCTCCCAGAGATCGGGCCTCGTGGGCGCCTTCGGGTGCGACAGCGCGTAGTAGTAGCTCGACTTGGCCAAGCCCGCGCATTCCAGCAGGTCGGAAAGGGGGTACCGCCCCGAAAGCTCGCTCACGGCCGCGGCCTTGTCGCGGTTCGAGAGCGCTTCTCCGCCTTCAGGGCTATCGATTTTTTTAGGTAGGCGTTCTCCGCCTCGAGCTTCTGGATGCGACGCTCGAGCTCCTGCTCGCGCGTGGGCTTCTCGGATGCCGGCTTCGCGCCCTTCGGCCTTCCCTTGGGCTTCGGTCTGAGCGCCTCCGGGCCCCCCTCGCGGTACGCCCTCAGCCACTTCTTGAACGAGCTGGGCGAGGCTATTCCGAACTTGGCCATGGCCTCAGGCTTGGTCATCCCCTCATCCGTAACCGCCCTGACGGCGGCCAGCTTCGTCTCGAACGAGTACGTGGTTTTCTTCGTGCCCATCATAGCTAGAACCTCGATGCCTACAGACCTATAGACGTCTAGCCATTGTCTCACGGTTTCCTCGGGGATGCCGAGCAGAGACGCAACCGATGCTCGACCCCATCCCTCGTTGTGCAGCTCGACGGCGCGCACCCTCAGTCTCACGTCGTAAAGCGGTCTTCCAGCCATAAAAAAGCCTCCCATTTCTCGTGTCCAAGAAATGGGAGGCGGTTCACTCATTAGGCTGCGGGGCTTTGCTTTGTCACGCTATTTACGAGTTTGCGCTTCCAATGCATTAGATAACGTAAGGCTCAAAGTCTTCCTCAAACATGCACGGCTTGGCATTGATG
>JAFYTB010000202.1 GCA_017559045.1 Eggerthellaceae bacterium
AAGCCGTCGCCCGTGCGGCTGCTGCTCAGTTTGGGGTGACTGATCCCAAGATCCGCCTTTTTTCCAAGGTGAAGAACATCGACGTCATTCGACTTCTTCTTGATGAGAGGCGCGCCCAGTACCTCGAGCGTTACGGAAACGACCAGATTATCGTTTTTTATACGCTGGTCAACCCTCGACTCCGCGAGCAGTTCGAGGAGTATCTTGCTGAGCATCCCACCATCATTGCCGTTGATTTGGTTACCAATGCGATTGGTGCCATTTCTCAGGCATCGGGGCTTCAGCCGATTCATGAACCGGGAAGCCTTCGTGCTCCCGACGAGAATTACTTCCGCCGCATCGAGGCGGTTGAGTTCACCATTGCCCACGATGACGGACGCAATCCCCAGGATCTTACGCGTGCTGACATCGTTCTTATCGGAGTTTCCCGTACTTCCAAGACTCCGCTTTCCATTTATCTCTCTCAGCAGGGCTATAAGGTTGCCAACATTCCCCTCGATCCTGCCTCCGAGCCTCCGCGCGAGGTGTATCAGGTCGATCGCACTCGTTTGTTCGGTCTTATGACCAGCCCTGAGGTGCTTATCGGCATCCGTAAGCGTCGAATTGGTTCCGCTGCGCATATCGCACCTCGCTACGCTGACCCCGAGTATGTCTATGAGGATCTCGAGAAGTCGAGGGCTCTCATGCGTAAGCTCGGCTGCATCGTTGTGCATACCGAAAACCGCGCTGTCGAGGAAACGGCCCAGGAGATCATCCGCTATTACGAGCGCTGCCACCCTCATCACGCCGACGACGTCAGCTAGGTTCGCCGTTCAGGCGATTTTTGCGATATAGCTGGCAATGTAGCCTGTCGTTTCTTGTCTTCATCTACTAATATTTCCTTGTTACAAGGATTTCCTTGCTAATGACCTATACCGTGGTGCGGTGCATCGCGGCGCGCTCGCGTATCGAGTGCATCATCTCGCCATCACCTGGCGGGCGACTTTAGGTAAGAGCACGTAAGTGCATGCGTTAAGGAGAAAAAGGTGACCGAACAAGTGAAGCGCGTATACGCATTCGGCAAGAACGCAGAAGGAGTTAACGCGACCGAGGGTAACAAGGACATGAAGTATGTCCTCGGCGGCAAGGGTGCTAACCTTGCTGAGATGGCCAACATTGGCCTGCCCGTGCCTCCGGGATTTACCATTACCTGCCAGACCTGCATGGAGTACTCCAATGCTGGTAACACTTGGCCCGAGGGCGCTCTTGATGAGATCGCTCAGTATCGTGCCGACCTCGAGCAGCGTATGGGCAAGAAGATCGGCGATTCCGAGGATCCGCTGCTCGTTTCTGTTCGTTCCGGCGCTCCCATGTCCATGCCGGGCATGATGGACACCGTTCTTAACCTCGGTCTTAACGACGAGTCCATCAAGGGTCTCATCAAGCAGACCGAGAACCCCCGCTTTGCCTGGGACTCCTATCGTCGCTTCATCCAGATGTTCTCTAACGTCGTCATGAACCTTGACGGTGATCTTTTCGAGAATGCCATCACCGCTATGAAGAACGACCGTGGCGTTGCTCTCGACACTCAGCTCACTGCTGAGGATCTCCAGGAGCTCGTTGGCGAGTTCAAGCAGATCTTCCAGGAGAGCGTTGACGCTGATCAGTATCCGACGCTCGTGGTTGACGGCGCTGTCCAGTTCCCGCAGGATCCCAGCGTTCAGCTTCAGCTTGCTATCGAGGCAGTCTTCGGTTCCTGGGGCAACCCCCGTGCGGTCCTCTATCGCAAGAAGAACAAGATCGCTGACGACCTCGGCACCGCAGTCAACGTTCAGTCCATGGTCTTTGGCAACAAGGGCAACACCTCTGCTACCGGCGTTGCCTTCACGCGTAACCCCGCTAATGGCGCTAAGGAATTCTACGGCGACTACCTGGTGAATGCTCAGGGTGAGGACGTCGTTGCAGGTATCCGCAACACCAGCCCCATCGTTGAGCTTAAGACGGTTGAGGGTCTTGAGAAGGCTGGCGCCGAGCTCGAGGCTATCTTCGTGGTTCTCGAGAATCACTTCCGCGACATGTGCGACATCGAGTTCACCATCGAGCAGGGCAACCTTTGGATGCTCCAGACTCGTGCTGGCAAGCGTACTGCTGCTGCAGCGCTTCGCATCGCCATCGACATGGTGGGCGAGGGCCTTATCACCAAGGAAGAGGCTCTGCTTCGCGTTGACCCCGATCAGCTTGACCAGCTGCTTCATCCTCAGTTCGACAAGAACGCTAAGTATGACGTTGTGGCCAAGGGTCTCAACGCAAGCCCCGGTGCTGCAGTGGGCGAGGCCGTCTTCAGCGCTGCTGACGCCGTTGCTGCCGCAGAGGCTGGCCGCAAGTGCGTTCTGGTTCGCTGGGAGACCAACCCCGATGACCTCGCTGGCATGATTGCTGCTGAGGGTATTCTCACCTCTCATGGTGGCAAGACCTCCCATGCTGCTGTTATTGCTCGCGGCATGGGCGCTCCGTGCGTTTGCGGTGTTGAGGCTCTCAAGATCGACGCAGAGAACAAGCAGGCTGTTGTTTCCGGCACCGACATCGTTATCCGCGAGGGCGACATGGTCTCCATCGACGGTACCACCGGTATCGTCGTGCTGGGCGCCGTCGAGCTGGTTATGCCCGAGCTCACCGGCGATCTCGACACCATTCTCGAGTGGGCTGACGAGTTTCGTACCCTGGGTGTTCGTGCTAACGCTGACAACCCCGAGGATGCTGAGCTTTCTCGTAGCTTCGGCGCAAAGGGCATCGGCCTTTGCCGTACCGAGCATATGTTCCTCGGTGACCGCAAGCAGATCATTCAGTCCTTCATCCTGAATGAGGATGCCGAGACCCGCGAGAAGGCTATCGCTGACCTCTTCGAGGCTCAGGCTGGCGACTTCTACGGCATGTTCAAGGCTATGGACGAGCTGCCCGTTATCGTTCGTCTGCTCGATCCGCCGCTGCATGAGTTCCTCGAGAGCGCTCGTTCTCTCGACGTTGAGATTGCTCGCCTTGAGGCTACCGGTGCCGAGCCCGCTCTCATCGCTGAGAAGCGTGAGCTCATGGAGAAGATCGACTCCTTCGCTGAGGCAAACCCGATGCTCGGTATGCGCGGCGTTCGCCTTGCTATCGTGTATCCCATTCTTCCTGTCATGCAGGCCAAGGCTATCGCTACCGCAATGGCTCGCCTGAAGAAGGAGGGCCTCAACCCGAAGCCCGAGATCATGATTCCGCTGGTTTCCGTGGTTGACGAGCTTGCTGCTCTCCGTGATGTTGTCGAGAAGGCTATCGCAGAGGTTGCTGAGGCTGAGGGCGTTGAGCTCGAGATCCCGATCGGTACCATGATCGAGCTTCCGCGTGCTGCAGTTACTGCTGATGAGATCGCTCAGAAGGCTGACTTCTTCAGCTTCGGTACCAACGACCTCACCCAGACCACGTTCGGTTTCAGCCGCGACGACGTCGAGGGCGAGTTCGTCCCGCAGTACCTCGAGCAGCGCCTGCTCCCGTACAACCCGTTTGCTACCGTCGATAAGGGCGTTGCCAAGCTGGTTAAGATGGGCGTTGAGCTTGGTCACGAGGGTAACCCCAATATCGTCTGCGGCGTCTGCGGCGAGCATGGTGGCGATCCCGACTCCATCAAGACCTTCCATTCCATCGGTCTTGACTACGTGAGCTGCTCTCCCTATCGAGTGCCTGTCGCACGTCTGGCTGCCGCTCAGGCTGCTCTCGCATAAAGCGGTTACAGCATTTGTTTTCTCAGGGGCACCCTTCGGGGTGCCCCTTCTCTAAAGGAGCTTTCCATGATCGATCTGAGTAAACTTCCTCGCACTATCGAGATGAAGCGCGATGCCGACGATGGCGCGCTCCTTGTGTACATTGACGA
The DNA here is from genome assembly GCA_017559045.1 of Eggerthellaceae bacterium. Classification (GTDB taxonomy): domain Bacteria; phylum Actinomycetota; class Coriobacteriia; order Coriobacteriales; family Eggerthellaceae; genus RGIG3135. Next base: position 3,887 of record JAFYTB010000202.1, read on the forward strand.
ACGTTTCCTCCCTGGTGAGCTTCGCATTGAGAAGACGGGCGACTGGAAGAAGGTCGTCGATGCGGTGAAGACCCTGGCGGTTCGCGGTGCGCCTGCTATTGGAATCGCCGGTGCGGGAGCAGTGACGCTCTGGGCTTGCAACGAGGGATCGGAGCGCGCACGTGCCTTTGGATGCGGTGAAGCTACGGTTCGCTTCCTGGATGAGCTTTCTGTTGTGGCTGCGGAGGTTTCCGAAGCGCGTCCTACTGCCGTAAATCTTGCGTGGGCTGTCGAGCGTATTGTGCATCTGGCTCAGACCGTTGCCTCCGAGGGCGTTTCCCCTGACTTGATTGCGGAAGAGATGTATCGCGAGGTTCGCCGCATGGTTCGTGAGGACGAAGCCGTGAATCGCGCTATGGGTGCGAATGGTGCCGCTTTGCTGGCTGAGGGATCTCGCATTCTTACCCACTGTAATGCCGGCAGCTTGGCGACTGCGTTCTACGGAACCGCCTTGGGCGTTGTCTACGCCGCCGCAGAGCAGGGGAAGGTCGAGCGAGTGTACGCAGACGAAACGCGTCCTGTTGGGCAGGGTGCTCGCCTCACTGCATGGGAGCTTGCAAAGGCGGGCGTTCCGGTGACCTTGATTTGCGACAACATGGCGGCAAGCCTTATGGCTCAGGGCTGTATTGATGCCGTTATCGTTGGAGCCGATCGCATTACTGCTAATGGTGACGCTGCGAACAAGATTGGCACCTATGGTGTTGCAGTGCTTGCGAAGCACCATGGTATTCCCATGTATATCGTTGCTCCCTCTTCGACCATCGATATGTCTTTGGCCTCTGGTTCGGAGATTCCCATTGAGCAGCGTGCAGCGACGGAGGTGCTGCCTCAGGCCATAGAGGGCGTTGATGTCTATAACCCGGCTTTTGACGTAACTCCCGCCGAGCTGATTACCAAGATCGTGACGGAACGCGGCGTGTTTGCCCCCGAAGAGCTTTCCGCTGCTTACGCTTAGCGTTTGTTGCGGGGATGGGTGACAGATTGGCTCGTAGCTACTGTCACATTTTCGCGAAAATGTGACAGTA
>JAFYTB010000017.1 GCA_017559045.1 Eggerthellaceae bacterium
CGCAGTGCGACAGATACAGCCAGGCCGAGAATGATAATCGCGGGCATGAGGTATCCCATCTGATGCAGAAGCTCCGGGCTACTGCCATTGATATCAGAGAAGATGCCGTAGATCGTCGCAAACGGAAGAAGGGTCAGCGCGATTACGAAATTGAGAACAAGAGAAACCCTGTCGATCGCCTTCTTCTCCAGGCCCTCTTCTTTCCTCACGAGAACAATGACGGCAATCAGAGCAAGTGCAGCAATCAATGCCAACGGCAGGACAACGTCGCTGCTCAGGTGGCCAATATGGGAGAAAACGAAGGAGTTCTCGATGGGCTCGGGATACTCCCAGCTCACAAGCTTGACGCCATGCTCAAGAAGGGTCTGCTTGTCGGTGTGCTCCTGATATTCGGTGTCATGGAAGAACACCATCGGCTCGAACGCTTCGTCGTCGAAGTAGTCATATTCGGGATCGCCCATCAGATAGTCCGCATAGAACTTGGTATCCAGGTAGACAGTGCCCTCGGAGTCCTCGCTCAACACATACCAGGTATCGCCCGGATCGCGACCGTCGATGACGCCTTCGTAATAGCGCGTCGTAACTTTGGCATAGCCGCCATTTCCGACAAAGTGAGCCGAGTAAACCGAATCGATCGTTTCGGTCTCGCCATTCAGCTCATACGTGATGGAGAACGGGAATTCAGCCTCAGTAATTGTGGGCTTCTGCGCCACGTTGGAGACAACAGAGTAGATCACCATGCAGGCAACCGCCACGGCAAGAATGATCCCCAGCAAGGTCATTTTCTTCGACTTCATGAATGAGCTCCTCTTCTTTGCGCTCCATCGCGGTCGCGCATTAGACATTTGAAGCGGCAAAACCCAACTACATATTCGTGAGATAGAAGAGCACAGCAGCCTGTGCCAAGATTATCAGAGGAACACCGACGGTAAACGCAGGCTTCTTGGTTTTATGCCGGAAGAGGTACATGCCCAGAATGGCTCCGATGGAACCACCCGCAACCGCAAGGCCCAGAAGCGTAGCCTCCTTGATCCTCCACATTCCGCGCTTGGCCTTGAATTTATCGATCCCATAGACAGCGAACGTCACGACGTTGATCGCCAGCAAATACCATCCGAAAAGCTCCATGTTTGCATCCTAGACGACTTTGCCATGCACTAACCAAGAGGGCCGGCAACGACTCCACTCCCCACAGCAACAGTGCCTTGTTTTAACCCGCACCAAAAATATGATAATCAAAAGCCATTTCGTCATACAAATTGCCATGGCTGCTGCTTTTAACTTCACCCAACTTAATCGCCACAAAGCGTCCGTACTCGTTCTTAAACACAACAATCTGCCCAGTACGAATCGTTCGGCAACGGCTACTGTAATCGTAGTCGAGCAATTCTTGGAATTGAGGAAAATCACAGGCCCCAACCCTAAAGCCAATATCACCAATAGCAAAAATTGAATTGTTTCCTCACCCACTCCATCTAGTGGAGAATGTGTATTCACCTGAGCCAAGAGTATAGAGACCATTATTGTTGTCAAAGCGAAAAACAACACTGCCGTCCATAGCCGCGGAGCAATACCGAACTGACTCGATCTTGTTCTTCAGCTCTATCATTTCGCTCATTGTCACCGAAAACGGATTGCTGCCAAGGGGAGGCTTCTTTTTCGAGTCTTCGCCATAAATCCTTGCAAGAAGCTCTTGATAGCGGGCAATGTATTGCTTGTCGTCCGTAAAGTCAATGTAGAGCTTGCTTGTCAAGGCAACAGGCACTTTTTTCGAAGAAGAATTATTCCTAACCACAGGGACAATAAATTCCGTCTTCGCGTTTTGCAACAAAGACCGAGTCATGATCATCCCCTCATAACCCGATCCGCCAGAGCCGGTATCCACCTTATCGACATAAGCCTCAGAACAAATACAGAGCACAAGGTTAGCGGCGGTCAGCCCACGCTCCATGAAAAACCGCAAATCGGAGCCTATACGTAAATCCCATTGGTCAAGAATGGCGTCAACCCCATGGGAACGCAGATCAGTTGCAAGCTTCAGAACCCAGGCCTTGTGCTCTTCGCTATCATGAGAATAAGAAATAAAAACAGCAGGATTGCTCACTTGAATTTTCACCCCGAGTTGATCTGCCTAAGTCTTCTCTCCTAAAGAGCCCCAGGCAAACGAAAGCCTTCCGCATTTTCCGAGCGGGCTTCATCTAGAATCCCAAGAATTCCTTCTTCTTGGAATCAAACTCATCCTGAGTGATAGCGCCCATATCAAGAAGCTCTTTGAGCTGCTTGATCTTATTCAGAGAGTCATCGGTCTCTTGAGCGCCCTCCGTACGAGCTGCCTTCTTCTTGCCGAGAAGCCCCGAAAACCCTGCGCCTACATTCTTAATACCCGAATTGACAGTGTTTCCGATTTTTGAAACATCAAATTTTGCCGCAGTCGCAACCTGATCATCTTCAAAAGAAGCGTTTTCAACGCTGATGATGTCGGCTTCGAGCTCTTCAGCGGTGTAGTCAAACGCCGCCTTATCAAGAACCTCTTGCAATCTGTTTGCCATCGGCATCATGGAGGCAAAATTCAACGTTCCAGATATCACTCCACCGAGAACGGGAATGGCCTTTGAGGCTCCCTTGGCAACGGTATTTTTGGTGACCTTGAGACCAACAGCCTTGCCGATCTGCTTAACCATCGGATACCAGAAGGTTTTCGTCAAAGCCTTTTGCGGGAGTTTTTTGAGGGTCGTTTTAGCAATCTGCGAAGAAAGAACTCGAACTCCCGACACCGCACCCGACACGCCGAACATAACACCGCAGTACAGAATGAGCTGACCCTTGACCTTCTCCTCGTCAACGGCTCCGCCCTGCCAAATATCATCAGCGCCATACAAATACGAGAGCTCTTGAGCCAAGCGAAGCGACATGCCAAAGAACTGCAGCACATCAGCTGGAACAGTCGCAGCCATAGCAAGGCCACCCGGAATTCCAGATGCAATAGAAGCGATAGAAGACTGACTGGTTCTAGTCAGAATAAGCTTGCCTGCAATGCCGTTAAGCTCTTCGCGAGAGGCTCCTGCCTGAACAGGTCCTAGGTCGAGAACATCCTGAATAGAAAGATCCTCCCTGCCAGCAAAGGCCTCGGTCAGAAATTCACGCCTCGAAACCTTGGCGCCAGGAATCTGAATGGCCGAAGTAATGATGTTTCCCAAAGCGAGTTCGGCAGTCTGCTGATCATTAGTGCTCATGATGCTCTTCCTTTCGCGTAAGTCGGCACTTTCAATTATAGCCACTGTACTTTCCGCGAAAGAACGCCTCGGCCCACATACCAGCACTAGCGTCTCTTCGTATCTTGCATCTATGCATTCACCCGATAGACAACGATGAGCAGTGCGCTACTCATCGGCGAAAGCGGAAGCCCCATCAATGCTCGCAATAAATAAGTTGGTCCACTCGATTGCTTCATCGACATCATCAAGGACTGGCAAACCGCGAGATTGCTCGGCATAAATAGCATCCCAGCCAGCCCGAACCTCAACATGCGGAGGCCATGCCTGGGCTTTTCTGTATGCAAACAGACGGACGCATGTTGCTCGAGTTTCAGCCATATCAATTTCGCAGTTGCGAGCAATGAGCTGCAAGTCAACAAGATCTCGCACGCGGTCGCCACCAGAAGTAACCGCATGAAGCTTTTGGGCAATTTGATGACTGATCGCCATAAGAGGAGCTCTGCCCGGTGAAGGCAATCCAACTCCCTCGAAAAGCGCAGCAATGTCGCTTAGCTCAGCCCATTCGATAACGTCCGCATCGCCAATTTCGTTATGGCCCACCTCGAGCGGAACAGTGCACCATGGCTTGCCCATATATGCAAGCTTAACGTCGTAGGGCCTCATAACGTATTCGTTTGGGATGCCTTCCGGAGACGCCGGATCCCTGGGAACAATCCTCCCGGTAAAACCTTCCCAGCCTTGCCTAAGTGACTGGCCGAGCTGCTCCACATACAGATCCGAATCCATAGCCGTAGCCGTATCGAGATCAGTGGTAAACCTACTCACACTGTCACCAAAACGCATCTTAAGAGCGGTTCCGCCTTTTATTACACCATCCGGAAGCATGCTGGCAACGATAGCGTTAGCCATAACAGTACGCGCACGAATGTAGCCATCAGCCGATCCTCCGCAGGCTCTCCTGATCGCGTCATCTAAGTGGCGCATGCTGTTGGGCTTTTTCATAACCCACTGCGCTTTTTTTCGAGGTTCGCTTTGTCGCATTCGGATATGTAGCCCTGACGCAAGGCCTCCTCCGCCGCCTGCATCGCGCGATCCCAACCCATAGAAACAACGGCGTAATCGATCGCCTCAGCAACAGGCTGACAAGGAATGCCCTCGAGCCAAACAGGGTTTGCATTTTTCACTTGAACGAGCGTCACGCCAGAGCCAAGATCCCTTCGGGTTCTCTTAGAGACGCCGATCCACATCTTGGAGGGATCCGTCGGAGCCAAACCGAGAAGGGCTACTACGGACTCGCCGTACAGAAGAGCCCCTTCACCAGCGGATTTCACGGCAATAGCGTAAGGAGCCTCTTTCTGAAATGGCCAGATGGGCATGCGATAGACGCCACGACCCACTCGAACAAGCCTTCCCTTATCGGCTTGCTGGACGAGTTCGGCATTGGACATGCCAAGCTGCGCGGCTTCGGCAGAAGTTATCAGCCCAAAGTCGTCAACCGCATTGTATATTTCGTCTATTTTAGCCATGTCAAAACTATAGCGTATTTACTATAGAATTGACAATATAAACGAAGCCGAGTGTCTGCGACGCTTAGATCATAACGCGAGCATTTAAGCCAACTCGTAGGCATAGAGCAGGCGCGTCTGGCTGATCACGCGATCGACATCCCAGGTCACACTCGAACGCTCTGCCGAGAACGGATCGTTGACAATCAACTTGCCTTCTTCGTCCAAGCCCGCCAACACAATGAAATGGCCGGCCTCGGTAAAGTCGCCAGCACCCACGTTGGCGATCACGACCGCGCCATCCCTCAGGGCGTTTCTCAGCGAGTCGCTGCTGATGCTGATTTCGTAGCAAACCAAACCGAGATCGTCGGCTTCATCGATGAAGAAGTACGTGTCCGTTCCGTTGAATTCAGTCATATAGCCATCTGCTTTAGCGCGAAGGCCAAGGTCGTAAGGCGACAGGTCGTTGTTGCCAGTCAGTCCCTGATAGACCATCGAGAGAGCGGTCGGTCCGCACGCTGTCAGCGCAAAGGTCGTAGAGCTGTAAACCGTATAGCCCCATCGCGGATCCCACTGATAAAGATGCGGAACTCCGCCCGTCTTGTCGGCATCAGTGCAAGGCTCGCCCACTTCGGAGGGATAAGACTCCGGCCAATTCCTCACAAAGGGAATAGCCTCGGGCTCCTCCGTTGCCAACTTCAGCAGCTTGCGCTGAGCCGAGTCGCCATCAACCGCGTAAGCCTCCGGATGAGAAGCGATCCAATACAGGTCCTCGTTGTGCTTGGCCTTCTCAATCAGCTCATCAGCCAGATCTTCGGAATCAAGAATGTCAGCCAAAAGCCCTCTGTCCAGAGCGGAAACGTCAAGCTCCAAAGTCTCAACAGGAGCGGTTTCTTCGACGGGTTTCGACTCGGGATCGTCAGCCTTCAGGCAAGATCGAAGACCCAAGAAGCCAATGATGAGAATCAGAATCACAGCGGCAGCAATAAACGGCAGCTTGTTCTTACGGCCGCCCCTCCTGCGCTGCGTACCGCCAACGACGACGCTTTGCTGGCGCGTCCTGCGAACAGCATCTCCCTCTTGGCGAATCTTGCCAACAGCGTCACCAGCCTGTCGGACCTTATCGGCAACGCCACTCGCCAGACGCGCTCCATCGAAGGCAGCCCTCTCTTGGCGCGTTCCGCTGGAACTTGCCGCTCCTTGGCGAGCCCTACGAGCTTCAAGCCTACGCCTCGCCTGAGCGCGAGCATCCTCATTCAGGTCATTCATGTGCCCGAGAGCCCTTCCCTATTTGCGCACGCGGCGCATAACAAACAGCACAACGAAGGTCAGCATCGCCACAGCGGCGCCACCAAGGAAAATGAGCGACGAGGGCGTGAAGCCATCGCCAACCACACCGAAGCCGATCATCGCACTCGAAGAAGCGCTGATGGTCGAGCCAATCCACGGACCAATAAGCATGGGAATGAGCACCACCATAAAGATGCGCACGCCCTGGAATAAGCCGACGCGATCAAGCGGCGTGTTGTTGCGCACCTCCGCGCCGAAGCATGCGCACGCGCCCAGATAGCCGCACAGCATGAGAACGGAACCCGCGAAGACCCCCGCCATGCTCGTGAGGAAGGTCAACATGACGCAACCGATCAGGAAGAGCACCAGCGGAAGCAGGACGGCGCGCAGGAAACCATGACGGTCGACCATGCGGCCGTAGAAGATGGTGAACACTGCAGCGATGACGATGCCGGGCGCCATAACGAAGACGTAGTTCTCGCCAAGAATATACGGAAGGCGCAGGTAAAGCACGTAGTACGGCATGAACACCTGCAGCGCGGTGGAGAATACGCAGTAGCCGCCGAGCACCAGATAGAGAATCTTGTTTTGCGCCATCGAAGTCGGGCGGAAGCCATAGAGCACGTCGGCCAGATAAGCGCCTTCCTGCTTTGCCACAGGCTGCGAGTCCTCCATGAGGAACAGCGTCAGCACGCCGACAAGCAGAACGAGGGCGCCGATGATGGTGAAGAACAGCGGGTAGTTATAGGTAACGGTGCCGTCCTCGTTGACGATCATGAGGAACATCGCACCACCGAAAACCGCGAGCATCGCAAGCAGCGGCATAGCGGAATTGACACCTTCGACTTTGCCGCGATTGGTGTCGTCCGTGACGTCGGTCATCCACGCGTTGAAGCACGAGTCGTTCGACAAGCTGCCGAAGAAGGTCATGACGCAGTCGAAGATGATGGTCAGCGTGATGCCGAACGTGGCGATTGCAGCTGCGTCGCGCGCAAGCGCTGCGGAAACACCCTGGAGTGCGGCAAACGCGAGAATCGAGAGGCCCCACAGGAAGGTGCCGCCCACGATGAACAGCTTTCGCTTACCCACGCGGTCCGACCACGCGCCCACGAACAGCGTGGTTGCCGTTGCGGTTAGCGCAGATGCCGAAACCATCAGGGCCACGTCGGAAAGCGACGCGCCAAAAGCGTCCTGAATAAACAGGTTGAAGAAGTTGTTCTCAACCGCCCATGCCACCTGGCCCACCAGGGCCAGCATGGTAATGAGGAACCACTTTTTCTTGCCGAGCTGCGTTGCCATATCGTCTCCTCGCTAAACTTGCTTAGCAAAGAATAACTTATATCCCAGCTGAGGGGCGGGGTTGGGTGACGGATGGGCTCGTAGCTGCTGTCACATTTTCGCGAAAATGTGACAGCAGCTA
>JAFYTB010000203.1 GCA_017559045.1 Eggerthellaceae bacterium
AGGCTCATGACGGGCTCCTGTTTCTCTCTTGATTATCCGCCTCTCAGCGGCGGAAACCGAGCGTACCACAGTTAATGACAACCGCTCCATCGGTTTTTCGAAACCCTATAAAACGCAGAGAAATTAAGCAGCGGACACGGGCATGGGCGCAGGCGAAAGTACGCAGAATAGCAGCTATGAGACAAGCCCGCATCTATGAAAAAGTCCGGGGCTATCGATGGCCCCGGACCTCGTGCATTTGATATGCTTCGCCAGCAAACGCAGGCAAACTAGATTTTGTACATCACGCTAAAGACGTCTTCACGCTGAATGATGACCTGAAGACCCAGGTCGTCGCCCACCTTAGTGAGCTTGTCCTGGACGGTATTGAAGTCGCAAACCTCAGGAGCAATCGTGACCAGCATAGTCATCGAGAAGATCTCGCCTTCGCCCAAGATGGTCTGGCTGATATCGTCGATGTTGGCGCTGCACTCAGTAAGCGCGGTGGCAACTGCAGCAACGATGCCGGTGCGGTCCTTGCCGAGAACGGAAACGACGCATTTCATAGAACTTCTCCTTCTTCTACTTTTGTGTCACTTAAGGGACGGAGTTAGGTGACGCATTTACGAAGCAATTACCTTCTTGCAAAGATAAGGGAGAGAGCCTCGGCGCGAGTAGCGTCATGGCTTTCAAAGATACCGCGCACGGCGCTAGTGGTCGTCTTCGAACCAGGCTTCTTCACACCGCGCATGCTCATGCACATATGCTCAGCCTCCAAAACCACGATCACACCCTGCGGCTTCAGCTGCTCCATCAGCGTGTCGGCCACCTGCTTGGTCAGACGCTCCTGCACCTGCGGGCGCTTCGCAAAGGCGTCGACCAGACGAGCAAGCTTCGAAAGGCCGCAAATGCGTCCATCCGCAGACGGAATATATGCGACATGCGCCTTGCCGAAGAACGGAACGAGATGGTGCTCGCACATGGAATAAAACGGGATGTCGCCCACCAGGACCATTTCCTCAGTGTGCTCATCGAAGGTAACCTCGAAATGCTTGGCCGGATCCTCGGTCATGCCCGCAAACACTTCCTCGTACATGCGAGCAACACGCGCCGGCGTGTTCAGCAGACCCTCACGATTCGGGTCTTCGCCAATGCCCTCGAGAATCAGGCGTACGCCCTCTTCGATCTTCGCTTTATCCATATCAGACTTTCTTTCTCTGCAGACCGATTGTCGATGGGAGCATTTTACCCCAAACAGCAAAAAGCCCTCCGCGCGGAGGGCTGAAATGGCTTACTTATGATAGGGCTCGTTTCGAGAGATCTTGATTGCTCGATACAGCTGCTCAAGCAGGACCACACGCGCAAGGTTATGCGGCAAAGTAATCGGACCAAACGAGAAGGTCTCGTTGGCGCGCGCATACACCGCATCATCGACGCCATCCGAACCGCCAATGACAAAGCAGATATCGCTCGAGCCCTGCAGACACAGCGCATCGAGGCGCTTAGAGAACTGCTCGCTCGTACGCTGCTTGCCCTCAATGGCCATGAGGATCACATGGCTAGAATCGGGAATGGCCGCCAGAATTGCCGCGCCTTCTTTCGCACGGGCGGAAGCTACGCCACCCGCCTTGGCAGGGTCAACGTCGGCAATCTCCTTAACGGAAACCTTGGCATAGCCCGACAAACGCTTGAGGTACTCCGCGCATGCATCAGCCCAAAAGCGCTCCTTGAGCTTGCCAACCGCAACAACGGTAACTTTCATCGAAGGCCTTCTTCTTTCCGCACAAGACAACTCGCCTGAAGCAATACAGGCCCCGACGTTCTACGACTGGGAATCCCAGCCAATCAGCACGAGGAAATCACCCTCGAACACATAGGCACCGTCGTTCTGAAGCACAAGGCCAATGCCAAGCTCCTCGGAAATATCGAGCGCCGCGGCACGATTAGCCTTGTCGTTATACACGACAACCGTGGTGTTATAACCGGTGTTGTTCGCATCGCCGGTATCAGCGGTAAAGCCCATCTTCTCGATGATGGCAGCAAACTCAGTTGCTGCACCCGCAACCGACGTGCCGTTGCGAACAGCGACGTGGCCAGAGTGCATAACCGGCTCGGAAGTGTCGCCCTCGCCCATGGTCTGGCCAGATCCGCCCGATCCAGCATTGGCAATAACCGTACCCGTCTCGTGGACGACAGTCTCCGTCACAGGCGGCTCGCCCGCATCGACGCGCTCCATCATGATGTCCCAGTCGGGCTGAATGATCTGCTCGTACCACAGGTTGTTGGTGAACAGCGAGGTGGTGGGGGTCATAGCAGACCACAGGTCCTCCTCGATATCCATGCCGATCATTGCAGCAGCCAGGCCCATGATCTCCTTGAGATCAAGGTCGGTAACCACGTAGTCGGAAAGAGCCTCGATGGTCTTGACCATGGTGGCAATGTCAGAGGAAAGGATCTTGTCGATAATCGCACCAATAACCATGCGCTGATTTACCGCACGGAAGGTGTCGCCATCGCCGTAGGCGTCATATGCGTGACGGCTGCGGCACAGGATGAGCGCTTGCTCGCCGTTGAGCGTCTGCTCGCCGGCGGGCACATAGCCGCCAGCGCGATAGTCGTTGATCTCCATGGGCACGGTAACCGTAACACCACCGAGAGCATCAACCATTGCCTCAAACGCGTCAAAGTTGATTTCCGCATAGTGAGAAATGGGCACACCGGCAAAATCGGAGACGGTCTTAATGGCAAGCGCAGGACCACCAATTGCGTGCGCCGCATTGATCTTCTGCGTACCGTAACCGGGGATCTGAACCATCATGTCACGATGGATGGACACCATGGTGACCTGCTTGTTGTCGGGGTCAATGCGCACGAGCATAAGGCTGTCGGAGCGCGTGCCCTCGTTGTCGTTCATCTCGCCCGCGCCACGCTTGAAGGAACCGTCCACACCCATGAGCAGCATGTAGAACGGATCAGAAGTCTTCAGCGGGTCAACCATGCCGTTCAGAAGCTCTTCAGTCTCGGCGTCAACGCCCTCATTCATCTTAGAGCTGATGTCCATAAGCTTGGCAAAGCCAAGAACACCCACGGCAAGAATGGCACACAGCACGACAACGGCGCCAATGAGGATGCCCTTCTTGCGGCGCTCGCGCTTGAGGCTCTTCGAATAGTTGGCAGAACCATGTACGCGGGAA
>JAFYTB010000204.1 GCA_017559045.1 Eggerthellaceae bacterium
CCGTCCCCCAACTGGCACACCCGCCGGCCTCTGTCACCGTTACATTTTGAAACCGAGGCGGATGTCCATGGATCCATCGTCCGAGGTGGTTACGATGAGAGGGCGCTTGACCAGCATGCCGTTGCTGGCGAGCAGTGCGAGGGCTTCTTCGTCCGATATGCCAGCATCAAGCTGGGCTTTCACGTTCAGCTCGCGGTAGAGCATTCCGCTGGTGTTGAAGAATCGACGCAGGGGAAGTCCGCTGGCCTGCCACCACGTGCGCAGCTCGTCGACGGTGGGGTTGTCTTCGACAATGTGGCGATCCGTGTAAACGATGCCGTTGTCGTCGAGCCACTTCTTGGCCTTCTTGCAGGTAGAGCACTTGGGGTATTCGATGAACAGGACTTCCACGGGCAGCCTTTCTCTAGCGTGCGTCCATTCTACGGGAATCGCGGGCCGTGCTTGTGACAGAATAAACGGATGCGCTATGCACGGGCATGCGCGCGGACAAACGATGCAGATGGGAATTACCATGAGTGAATTGCTGGCTCCTGCTGGAAGCATGGAGGCGCTGAAGGCTGCGATTGCAAACGGCTGCGATGCCGTATATCTCGGCATGCAGAAGTTTGGCGCACGCGCTTATTCCTCTAACTTTGACGAGGAAACGCTTGTGGAGGCGGTTGATTACGCGCATCTGCGTGGTGTGAAGGTGTACGTCACCATGAACACGATCGTTTTCGAAGACGAGCTGGAGGCTATCGAGCGCCAGCTGCACTTCCTCAACGAGGTGGGCGTCGACGGCGTTATCGTGCAGGATCTGGCTGTGCTTGAGTATGCGGTCGATCATTTCGAGGACATGGAAGCTCATTGCTCGACCCAGATGGGTATCGACGATGTGGAAGGTGCCTCGCTTGCCAAGGAGCTTGGCGCGAAGCGTGTGGTGGTTTCCCGCGAAGTGCCCCTTGAGGGCGTGAAGGAAATCAGGCGCGAGGCCGATATTCCCGTTGAGATCTTCGTGCACGGCGCGCTGTGCGTTTCCTATTCCGGCAACTGCATCATGTCGGGCATGACGGGCAATCGCAGCGGCAATCGCGGGCGTTGCATCGGTTCGTGCCGCAAGCTGTATGACGTCGTTGATGCGAGCGAAGGTAAGACCCTGGGTCAGAGCTACATTCTGTCGACTAAGGACCTCAATACCATCGAGCATGTCGCCGAGTTCGAGGGCATCGATTCGCTCAAGATCGAGGGCCGCATGAAGGAGCCGATCTACGTTGCCAACGTGGTTTCGCGCTACCGCATGGCTCTGGATGGTGCCGCTACGCCCGAGGACAAGGAGAAGCTGAATCGCACGTTCAACCGCACTTATACGGAAGGCTACCTCTTCCATGAGGATCGCGGAAACATCACCAACGTCGAAAAGCCCAACCATCATGGTTATCAAATTGGCGTAATCGCAGGTCAGCGTAAGGGTATGTACGAGATTTCGCTGACTGACACCCTGAGCCAGAATGACCTCATCCGTATTCGTCACAAGGGGGAGGACGTCAATCTGGCAGTGGCGAAGATGTACGATGCCGGCGGACGTCTTATCAACGAGTCCAGCGACGTGTGCTACATCAAGGTGCGCGAGCGTCTTTCTGTGGGCGATGACGTGTACAAGACCAAGGATCTTGCCTATGAGAAGAGCTTGGGCTCCCAGCTTGCTGGTGAGTTTAGGCGCATTCCGCTTGATATGGCGGTGTATGCATATCCGGGCGCGCCCCTTGTTGTGGTGGGCGAGGCTCAGGGGCAGGCTTATACCTACGAGGGCGACGAGATTCTTTCGGAGGCGCTCAAGCAGCCAACGACGAAGGACGCTGTCGTCAAGCAGTTGGCGCGTTTGAACGACACGGTGTTCAGCCTCGGCAATGTTGAGTACGAAGACTGCAACGCTTTCATTCCCGCGAAGGCCCTTAACGCGGCGCGTAAGGATATCGTCGAGAAGCTGTGCGAGTTGATTCTCGCCGCAAAGGCGAGGGGCGTGAAGGAACCTCTGCCGAAGGAGCGTTTTGTCTTCGAGAAGAAGGCGCCTTACCTGTGCGCGTCTGTTTCCACGCAGGAGCAGTACGAGGCCTGCAAGGAATGCGGCATCGAGACGGTCTACTTCAAGAACGTCGTCGCAAGAAACGGTCGCGATTATCGAGAGCTCGACGGCGAGGTGCTGGTGGGCGGTCTTGGCGGTGTTTTCCGCTACCGCGACACGAATCCGTTCGTGACCGACTACTCGCTCAACGTCACCAACTCCAAGGCTGTTTGCGAAATGCATCGTTTGGGGGCGAAGCGCGTCACGCTTTCGTATGAGCTTAACGAGTGGCAGCTGCGCGACCTGCTGGCCGCATATCGTGTTGAGAACGGGGGAGACCCGGCGCTCGAGATGATCGTATATGGCCATGCTCCGCTGCTGGTGACGAAGTATTGTCCGCTGAAGCATCTGGGACAATGTGGCGCCTGCCGTAAGAAGCAGTTCGAGATTCGCGACGACCGCGGCGTTTTCCCGCTGCTGTCTCACGAGAACTGCGATACGACGGTGCTGAATGGCAAAGTCCTCAATCTGCTTGATGAGATGCCTGGCATCGATGGTGTCGAGGCTTTCAGGCTGA
>JAFYTB010000018.1 GCA_017559045.1 Eggerthellaceae bacterium
CACTTATTTCGCGAATTGCGCCTTGCGAGCGCAACCTTGCAAATACTACCAGAAAGTTAAGCTACATTCAACAGGAATTTTTCAATGAATAGAGCTAAATTATCAGGCCTTTTGCATCAAAGCGGCGGCTAGTGCGCCTCCGCCCAATTGGATCCGCAGGAAACATCGACAACCAGCGGAACCCTCAGCTCGACGACACCCTGCATGACCTCTCGAACCAGCTCAGACAGGCGCTCGACCTCCTCCTCGGGAACAGAGAAGTCAAGTTCGTCGTGAACCTGCAGCATGAGCTTCGCCTTGAAGCCCTCCTCGATCATGCGGCGCTGAACCTCATTCATGGCCATCTTGATGATGTCGGCAGCGCTTCCCTGCATCGGGTGGTTCATAGCCGTGCGCTCGCCAAAACCACGCTGCTGCGCATTCTTCGCCTTAAGCTCGGCAATATGGCGTTTACGGCCGCACATCGTCTCGGCATAGCCCTGCTCACGAGCCTGCTCGATCGTGCGATCGAGATACGCCCTCACACCGGGATACGCCTCAAAGTAACGATCGATCATTTCCTTAGCCTCGCCAAACGGAATATCCAAGCTCTGGGACAAGCCATACGCCTGCTGGCCGTACACAATGCCGAAGTTAACGGCCTTTGCACGGCTGCGAAGCTCGGGCGTAATCTGGTCAACCGGCAGTCCGAACACACGAGATGCCGTTGCCGCATGGAAATCAGCGCCAGAGTTAAACGCTCCAACCAGCCCCTCGTCTTCGGAAAGATGGGCCAGCAGACGCAGTTCGATCTGCGAATAGTCAGCAGAAAGGAACACCTCACCAGCCTTAAGGGGAACGAAGCAAGCTCGAATCTGTCGTCCAAAATCCGTGCGTACGGGAATGTTCTGCAAGTTGGGCTCAGACGAAGACAGGCGTCCCGTCGTGGTCACCGTCTCGTTGAACTGCGTATGGACACGGCCATCACCAGCGCGCATAGCCGGCAGCGCATCGATATAGGTCGACTTGATCTTCGCAAGCTCCCTGTAGCGCAGCACCAGCGCAGGCAGATCATGAACCTTCGCCAGCTCTTTGAGAACGCTTGCATCGGTCGAATATCCGCGCGTATTCTTCTTGATCGGATCAAGCCCGATTACCTCGAAGAGGATATGGGCGAGCTGCTTGGGCGAATCGATGTTGAAGGTCTCCCCCGCCAGCTCGTAGATCTGAGAGGAGAGCCCGTCTATCTCGGACTGCGTCGCAGCACCCAGCTCAGCGAGCTTCTTCGCATCGATGGCGGCACCCGTTCTCTCCATGCAGGTCAGAACGCCGACAAGAGGAAGATCGATATCGAAGTACGCATACGAGCTGCCGTCCGACTCGAGCTCCTTGCGTAGGCGATCTGCCAGATAGCGAGCAGCAGCCGCACTGATCGCGGCACGACGAGCATCGTCATCCGCCTCGGGCAATACCGCGCCGCAATACGTTTCCATAAGCTGCGGAAGCGCGTAGCTCGACGTCGAAGAATTCAGCACATAGGCAGCCAAAGACACATCGAAGACATCGGCCGCCAGAACCTCGGCCTCGCTCACGCGGGCAAACTCAGAGGAATCGTTCGGCAACACATGTCGAAGAATCTGCTTAACATCCTGAGCAGCAAAACGTCCTTCACGAACCAAAGCCGCCAGGGCATCGAGTGCCTCGTCGCCCTCAAGCAGAGCCGTTCCGTTAGACGCCGAAACAGCAAGCGTCACCCCCGCATCGAACAGCGACACCTGGGCAGGCTCCTCAAGGGCCACACCCAGAAGCTCGCCTGCGTGAATCGCAGCCTCAAGCATCTTTCGAGCTTCCGCACCCTCAAGCACCGGCTCAAAGGAAAGCTCTACCGTCTCTCGAGCCATCTCGGCCCCCGCAAGCTTCAGCACGCGCGGAAGGTGGCTCGACATTCGATACTTGCCAAAAGACTCGACAACATGATCGGGGTCAAACGACGGGAATGCAGCCGCCTCGAGATCGAGCGGGAAATCAAGGTCGCACACGATGGTGGCAACCTCGCGGCTCAGATAAGCGGCGTCTCGGTTGTTCTGAAGGTTCTCGAGCTGCTTACCCTTAAGGTCAGCCAGGTTTTCATAGATTCCGGCCAGCGTGCCGTACTTCTGAAGCAGCTTAGTAGCGGTCTTGGGACCAATACCGGGAACGCCAGGGATATTGTCGGAAGAGTCACCCATCAAACCAAGGAAATCAGGGAACTGATCAGGGGTTACGCCATACTTTTCGTAAACCTCATCAGGACCCATGACAACCACGTCGGTGATGCCCTTCTTGGTGGTCACGATGCGCGTAAGAGGACTGGCCAGCTGGCAAGCATCCTTGTCGCCGGTGATAAGCAGGCTCTCGTAGCCGAGCGCCTCATTGCGCGCAGCCACCGTGCCGAGGACATCATCGCCCTCCCAGCCAGGCACCTTCACCACAGGCACGTTCATAGCAACAAGCAGCTCCTCCATGATGGGGAACTGAACGCGCAGTTCATTATCCATAGGCGGACGCTGGGCCTTGTACTGCTCGAGCGCCTCAACGCGGAAAGCCGGCTTTCCAGCGTCAAACGCGCACACGACAGCATCCGGCTGCACCATATCGACCAGCTTGAGGAACATCGACAAGAAGCCGAAGACCGCATTCGTGGGCGTGCCATCAGGCGCGTTCATCGTGGGAGGAACGGCATGATAGGCTCGGTGCATGAGAGAATTACCGTCGATGACGGCTACGGTCTTAGACATAAGAGCTCCTTACGAGTTCCAGAGATAACCCACGCCGCGCACAGTCTCCAGGCGCTGGGCAAGTTCGGGGCCGAGCTTCGCGCGCACACGACGAACGTGCACGTCAACAGTGCGGCTGCCGCCGTAATAATCAAAACCCCAAACGCGTCTCAGAAGCGCATCGCGCGAATACGTACGTCCAGGATGGGTGACCAGGAAAGCCAGCAGCGCGTACTCGAGGTACGTGAAGTCGAGTGGCTCATCGTTGATCTTCACCTGATAGGTGGCGAGGTTAAGGCTCATGTTGTCGATAACGATGAAATCGCCCGACGACGCCTCATTACCCGGCCACAAAAGCTGTCTGATACGGGCAGCGCACTCAGCCGGGCTGGCACCGTGCACCACAAAGTCGGATTTAACCTGTACCGGAAGACGGAATTCCCCAAGCTGCTGCTCGTTGACGATGAGCAGAATAGGGGTAGCCCCCTCCTCCATCAGCATGGTCTCAACTTTAGAGACACCCGCCAAAGCCTCGCCGCGAGCTTCATAGACCACCAGATCACGACCGGGGTTCATCGAGAGAAGCCTCTTGAACTGAGCGGAAGAACCCGCTGCAACCTCGACATCAAGGCCCGAAAGCACCTGCTGAAACTTATGGGCGTTATCGAGACTGTCGGCAATGAAGATGACTTTTTTGCGCTGCATCCTACAACACCGCCAAATAGCGATCGCGCTCCCACGTGGTGACGATCTTCTGATACTCTTCCCACTCTTCGCGCTTAGCCTCTACGAGATACTCGTGGATATGCTGACCAAGCACCTCGCGCATAAACTCGCTCTTCGCGAAAATCTCGACCGCCTCGCCAAGCGTGGAAGGCAGGACGTCAATGCCCATTTCACGAAGCTGCTGAACATCGTACTTGCTCAGATCGATACCCTCGACAGGCTGAGCAAGCTCAAGCTCGTCTTCAACTCCCTTGAGACCCGCCGCAAGCATAACGGCAAAGGCCAAATAGGGATTTGAGGCAGCGTCGGGACTGCGCAGCTCGATTCGGCACGCCTCCTCAGAGTGAGGGCGATAACCGGGAATTCGAACCAGAACGGAGCGGTTGCGACGTCCCCAGGCGATGCTGCGAGGAGCGCCACCGCCAAGCGCAAGGCGCTTGTAAGAATTCACATACTGATTGGTGATCAGGCAACACTCGGGGGCGTACTTAAGAAGGCCGGCGATGAAATGCTTGGCCATCTTGGAAAGATTACAACCCATCGGATCCTCGGGATCGAAGAACACGTTGTTGCCGTCAAAGTCAAAGAGACTCATATGCACATGCATGCCGTTGCCGGGAGCATCCTCAAGGGG
>JAFYTB010000205.1 GCA_017559045.1 Eggerthellaceae bacterium
CGCGTCTTCGAGCTCGACGTGTCGCCCGGTATGACCGAGCACTCCCTGTTCCCGGCTGCCTGCAAGGCTGCGGGCCTTTCCCTTTCCGGCGTGCTTGACGCACTGGTTCGCCAGTATGAGAAATAGCGATTGGTAAATGAAGTTGTGACGCAGGGCTCCGCCTGATAGTGTGGATGCTCTGCGTCATCGTTTTTGCATGGGTGAATGCTGTAGGAGGCGCTCCATGGGTTTGGTTGGAAAGCAGGATAAGTTTGCCCGCCTGTTCGAGCTGTTCTGCGAATTGGACGATTGGGCTCGTGGCCACGATGTGAAGCTGTTCCTCGACTGGGGTACGCTGCTGGGCGCGGTCAGGCATCGTGGTTTCATTCCGTGGGATTTTGACCTCGATGTGAGCGTGACATGGGGCGATTACCAAAAGCTTCTCAGGGCATGGGAAGTTGATCCTTTGCCCAATCGCGAGATCGTCAACATCGACCGATACGAGAATTATCCGGCCCTGTTTTCGCGTTTCGTTGATTGCGAGAGCACGGAAATTCGACTGCATTCGGCATGGGACATGGGCCCGTGCGGTATGTCGGTCGACATTTTCCCGCTGATTCCCATTCCTGCCGATCCTCGCAAGGCCAAGGCAGCTGAGGATGCGCTGCTCGTCTACTACGAGATGAAGAACCAGTTCATGCTGAATAAGCGCACGCGCGAGGCATCCATGAGGCGACTGCTGGTGAAGATGCGCTTGCACGAGAAGCTCTTTGGCCGCGCTTCTGCCCTTAAAAAACTCGAGGACATCTTGTTCTCGACGCCCGAGGACGAGTGCGAGACCTACGTTGAGCTGACTGCGGGGTCGCGCAAAGCCTGCCTGGTTCCGAAGGCCTTGTTGGGCAACTTTACGCAGCTGCCCTTCGAGGGCAGGATGTGCTACGTTCCCGAGCGCTATATCGAGTACCTCCAGACTGGATATGGTGTTGACTGGCGTATGTATCCCGCCAATAGATCGGGTGGGTATCACTATGTAGAGAACTTGAACATCCCGTACGAGGTGTACGTCGAAGATTACATGCAGCTTCTCAATCGCGACGAGATTATCGACTCTATGAAGAAGGCGAAGCGCCTTGATCTCACTGATGTTGTGCTGCGTCCCATGGCTACGGCCGACTGCTATTATGCGGCCGCAGATGCCATCATTGCAAAGATCGAGGCTTTCGGTAGTGCCGCCGATTATCCCAATGGGGTTCCAGATGAGCTGAAAGAGCACCTGCTTCGCTATGCTGATAAACAGCAGTCCCGTCGGTTCACCTACTGGGGCTTGTGGGGCGGCCTAAGCGATGAGTGGCTTGCCGTCCTGGTGCGAATTCTCGGTGAGCAGGGCGAGTATCGCCAAGTCATGAAGCTCATCTTCCTGCGAGAGGATCTGGTTGACAGACCGCTGCCTGCTTCTCTTTGTGAGGCGCGAGCCAAGATCGAGCAGACTTATGCCGTTTTCAATGCGATGGATTATCGCGACATCGAGAAAGTCGCTGCGCTTAAGGATCAGGGCGGCGAGTGTTTCGAGGGCGTGCTGGGTTTTGTGGTCGAGGCCTTCCTTGCGAGAGAACAGGGAGGGGACGCGGAGGCTATGCTTGCCGTCACGGAGCGGGGTCTCGTGCTGTACCCGAGTGACGAGTACCTTTTGTGGTATCGCGCCTACGCTTTGGCGAAGCTCGGGCGTATGGACGAGGCCGCTGCCCTGTGGGATCGCCTGGAGGCATGCAACAACGGCATGATAGTGCTGGCGACGCGCGATGATCGAGAGGAGTTCTGCCATGGCGGCATCTAAGCTTCAGAGGCATTTCCTCAAGTTGCTGTGCGAGCTTGATGAGCTGTGCAGGCAGCAGGGGGTTGCGTATTCGCTGGCTGAGCACTCTGCATGGGATGCCGCGAAGTTCCACGAGTATCACGGTGGCATGTACGACACCTGCGTGATGATGACCGAGGACGCCGTTGCTCGTTTCAAGGATGCCTTGGCGAAGGCGGGCGTTGCTGATCGCTTGGTGGTTGCGGATGGTGTTGGCGC
>JAFYTB010000206.1 GCA_017559045.1 Eggerthellaceae bacterium
AGCTGTCGGGCGTGGCCAGCGTCTCACGCTGGAGCTGGTAGACTTTCTGGTTGAACAGGGAGAAATACGCGGAGCTCGTGCCCTGGAGGGACGGGTCCTGTCCGCACTGCTCGCGGGCCCGCACGTACAGGGGGATGAGGCTGTGGAGGTGCTCAGGCAGGTCCGGGGAGTCCGGGTCAGCAGGGGCCTCGTTCTCCAGCGAACTCACGTCCATAGGCGTGGGCACGTACAGATACTCGACGGCCACGTAGTCGCCAGCTTTCACGTCCTTGCCCCACACGTGGATGTACGGGGCGCCGTGAACGAACTGCTCGAAATGCAGAGGCTTCTTGTCCCAGAGGACGGTGAACGAGGAAGCGTCGCTGTCGTAGGTCGCCGGTAGAATCTTCGTGATGCGCTTGCAGGCGTGGGAGAAGTCTCCGTTGGTTATGTCGAAGCCGGTGTACTCCGTGCCGCCGAGCTGTGTGAAGTCAATCATGCACGACTTGAACCGCCGCGCAATCTCGTCCACGGCCTCGTTGGCAAACACGGTAAATTTCTTGGCGTACATGGCGACGGTGTCCGCCTCGGTGCCCCTGTCGAGCTCGATAAGTGTCGCCTCGATAATCTCTCTTAGGTTCATTCTCTATCCTTTCTTAGTTCATCAGCTTCTTGCTGGTATTCTGGAACTCAGCTATGAACGGGCTCACCTTCTCGCGGTCCCTGAGCTTCTGCGAAATAGCGTCGTAGAGGCTCCGGGGGTGCGTGAGGACTTCGCCGCGCTTAAATCGGTAGTTGATGCCGTTGAGGCACCACTCGAAGAACTGGTCGCCGGAACTGAGCGACGGATCTCTGGGGATTACATAGCTGACGGTTTCTTCTGGTTTCACGGGCTCGGGCTTGGTCGGGATAGCGTCTTCAATCTGAACAGCAGTCTTCTTTGCGGGCCTGCCGGGCGCTTTCTTGGTCGGGGTCTTCTTAGTCGTTGCCATCTTTTCATTAGCCTCCTGTATTCTGCGAATAAAATAGGGGAGGGGAGGGGGAAGGAGGCAACAAGAAACCCCTGCCCCTCCCCTCGGTTCTGAGAGATGTTGGGTTAATTACGCATGAGCCGCATGGTGGATGTTGATGATCCAGAGCGGGTTCAGGACCTTGGCGGTGTAACCCATGACCTTCGCGCCGACGGTGCTGCGCTGGTCGAGCGGGTCAGCCGTGCCAGCGGAGCCACGGGGCTTGATGATGGTCTGGAGCGTACCGGAACCGGCCACGTCGATGACGCCGTAGGCATCAGCGCCGAAGATGATGCTGTTATGCAGCGTGACACCAGCCTTGGTGGAAGCATCGATGGCGCCGCAGTCCTTGGAGTAGACGATGGCGTCAGCGCTCAGGGACGCGGTGGCGGACAGCTTGACGGTCTTGGTCGCGGGCGTGTAAGAACCGGTGCTGGCCAGGGTGTACTCGTTGGAGCCGATGTAGATCGTGTTGCCGCCGGTGGAGAGGTACGCAACCTCAGCGTCGGTGGGGTCGTTCTTGAGCACGAAGGTCGCGCTGGAGCTGGTGTTCGCGTTGACGGCGTTCAGGACGCTCTGCGCGTTCACCTTGCCCTCGGTGGTCTCGACGAACACGACGCCGAACAGCCGACCGATTTCACCGGAGTAAATCTGCTCCGCGTTGCTGTACTTGGACACGTCCTGCCACAGGGAGTCGCTCTGGAGGTCGTAGGTGGCATAGGGGTCCACGATGCAGACGAAGTGACCGGAGCGGCCATTCCCGGAGAACCGGCGGGCCTTGTTGTTCTTGAGGGTCCGCACAGCCTTGCGAATCTCGTCCACGGTCAGGTAGGAGGTCCCGGTGATGCTCCCGGCGTTGGCCGCGCCACCGGCGAACTGGTCGGAGGCGTCGGCAATCATGGCGTCGCGGGTCACGTTGTCCACGACGATACCGAGCTGCTCGCCGAGCAGTTCAGCGCTGTCGTCGATGACGGGGTCGTAGGCGGTCAGGTCGAGCAGGTCGGAGATTTCCACGTACGCGCCGTACTGGGCGATGGTGGCCTCAACCTTGGTCTGGCCGAGGGACTGGCTGGAGGGAGTCACGCCCTCAGTGAGCTGCTGAGTCACCTTGTCAGGGGTGAACAGGGTCCAGCGACGGAACTCGACGGTCTTGCCGTTGTTCCGGGGGATGGGCCGCTTCTGGCCGAACTGGGCGTAGACGAGCTGCGCCTTGGCCCATTCGAGCAGGGTACGGTCATACCACGTTTTGTTCAGGTACGTGGTCGGGGATGCGGTGTTGATAGTGGTCTGAGTGGACATAAGTCATTTCTCCTTTGATGATGAATTTTCTTTAGGAGAGACGCACCCTCTTTCCATTCAGCATGGCCTGGCGGATTTCCGCTTTCTTCTTGTAGTAGTCGGCAGAGCTTATGGACGAGTAGTCCGGGGGAGCGCTCTGCTTGTTGGAAGAGGTCGGCCGCATGGGCGCGGGGCCAGACTGCCGCTTTGCGAGCTCCTGCGCGGGGCCGTGCTCGGCTGCCCAGATGCGCATAGCGGCCGGGGCACCGTACTCAACGATGTTGTTGTACGTGTCCTGGTCGAGGCTCTTCTGGATGTCGAAGCCCTGGGGGAGCTGTCCCGCCTTGTACATGTTGGCGAGCTCCTCACCTACGCGCTGGGCCTGCATTTGCGGGGTGTCAGGAGTGAAGGTTTGTCTCTGGGTGTTGGGAACGTTTGCGTTTCCGCTCAGCAGGTCTTTGTAGAACTGCTTGGGGTCTTTGGCGTATGCGTCGGCCTTGGCGTCGAGCTGTTCCTGCTGGATGCGCTTGTACGCTTCGGAGGGCGTGATGCCCTCGCGCTGGGCACGCTCGTTGAGGAGCATCTGCCCGAGCTGGTACTCTGCGCTCTGCTCGTACTGCTGGCGGACCTTGGCGATTCGCTTGCCGAACGCGGCGTCAATGTCTTTCTGGCTCTGGAACTGAGGCGCCCCGTCGGCGGGCGAGTTGCTTTCGACCGTATTGTCCGAGCCAGTTTCCGAGGAGCCCGTAGGCTCCGCAGTAATGGTCACTTCCTCGACAGGTTCGCTCTGTGCGTCGGCCACAGCCATGTCGGGGGCTACACTTTCGACCGGGGTTTCGTAATTGTCAGGCATTATGAATGTCCTTTCTATTCGCCCGTTTCGGTCGGCGTCACCGTGATTTATCTACTCAGCCAATGCTCTGTGCGAGCGCGGCTGCATCGACCGGTTGTGCGGCGGGTGCCTGCGCGGGCGCCTGCTCTCCCCCGTTACCTCCGAGGCCCGCCTGAATCTGCTTCATGGCGCTCTGGTACTGGGAGAGCTCTTCGCTCATCTGCTGGAGCTGTGCCTGCATCTGCGCGTTCTGCTGCTGGAGGGCGAGCATCCCGCCGTGCTGGGCTTTCCGAATCTGGTCGAGAATCTGCTCCTTGTCGTCCATCTCCAGGGCCTCCATCATGATGAGCGGGTCGGCCGTCTGCTGGAACATGTTGATGAACTGGAGCACGAGCTCGTTGTGGGCCATGCGGGAGAACCGGGTCTGCCTGCTGGTCTTGATAGTGATGAGCGCCTCGATGGGGACGCGGCGGCCCTCGCCGTCGCCCCGGTAGAGGGACCTGGAGTCGAACGGAAGAATCTGCGGCTGGCCGCCCACGGTGATGACGACTTCCCTCGGAACGATGTCCTTCTCGCGCATAATCTCAATCATCATCCTGACGCACTCTTTGAAGCCCCGCTGGAGCTCCCGAGCTTCCATACGGCTCCTCTTCGTGCTCATGTCCTGGAGCGCGGTGATGGCGCTGGCGGCGGTGACGCCACCGGCGGTCTGGCCACGCGACTGGTCGTTCGAGCCCGCCTCGTTCTTGATGCTCTGCTGCATCATCTGGGCGAAGTTCATGAGATAGCTGGGGAGGGGCTGGGTGTCCATCCACTTCACAGCGGCCTCGAGATTGCCCTGTACCTCGATGGCCTCGCGGGAGAAGTCCCGCACATCCTCGATGTCAACAAGCCCCTCCTGGATGAACAGCCGAGGCGTCCGGGCCCTCAGCGCGTTCTCGAGCAGAATGGCGTTCAGCTTATCGGCGTACCTCTGCGTGTCCTTGAACAAATCGCAAATGCCGAGGCCGAGAGCACTGCCCTTCTGCGGGTACAGCACGCAAATCCTAAACGGGAACCTGCCGTTCTCGTAGTAGCCGTTGGGGTAGGTGAGCTTCGAGTCTTCGATGACCTGGTGCCCAGCGACCCTCACGAAATGCACGGCGGTGGTGCGTCTCTCCGCGTCGAACTCCTTGAGCCAAATCTCGATGAGTCTCAGCGACTTGGTCCGTTCAGGCTCGGTCGTGCTCTCGTTGCGGTCCGCCTCGATGAGCCCCTCGTCTCCGGTCATGAACGGGTAGATGTCGGGGTAGTGTTGTTTGAACCAGTCCCACGGCTTCACGTCGAGGACGAAGCACGCACGGCCATCCTGTAAGGATGGTGTCTGCGGGTCGCACATGAAGTTCTTGTTCATGACGTGGTGGATGAACGCGCCGCCCAGCCCGTTGTTCTCCAGCGGGTCGTGGCCAGCCTCGAACACGCACCAGCCGTCTTGCAGGAAGTCCTGCACGCCC
>JAFYTB010000207.1 GCA_017559045.1 Eggerthellaceae bacterium
AGCGATGCTGCTGAAAACGGAGTCATAGTAGTCGGGGTGCTCGGCGTATGCATCCTCGGGGAAGAAGCCCGTGACCTCGGCATACGCCGAGTTGCCCATGTCGACGAAATGGGTCGTCCAGCGCATGCCGTCGATAACGCAGCTCACCGCAACGCCGTCCCCGCCCGCGGCGTCGTAGAAGACGGGCTCGTCCCAAACCGCTCCCTCGAAGGATTCGTCCAAGCCGAACCTCGCGGCGCTTTTCTGGCCGACGGCGCTATCGGGAAGCCCCGACGCCCACTCCGCCACAACGGAGAAGTCCCGTCCGTCGACCTCCGTGAAGGTGAACAGGATCGATCCGTCCCGGCTGGCCGCGTTCCTCGTATCGGTGCCCACGCAGCCGTCTTCGTAGAGAGCGTCGGAGCCCGTTCCGTATTGATCGAGAACGAGGTCGGCCGGAATGATAGCGGAGAATCCCCCGAGCGACACGGTCGTGTACTCAGCGTGGTTTTCGGTCTTATCTGCTGCGACGCATCCAGAAAGCGCCGCAACAACGAGCAGAGCGGCAAAAATCAAAAGCGCAGTCTTCCTCACGATCATCCTCCCACCTTCTTTTCCAACTCGTGGATTGAACGAACTCTAACCAACGGGTTGCGTGTAGAGTGTGACGGCGTACTTGCCGACCACCTCGTCGCTGCCGAACAGAACGACGTCGATCATGACGGTGGGGTCCTCGACGCCATCGTCACGAGACTTGAAGTTGGCCTCCTGGGCCGCGTACCTGTCGGTGTCGAGGATGTAGCCCCACTCCCCGGTGTCAGTCGCCCTGACGAACTCCATGTCCACGTCGCCGGCGTCGCCGCGCCAGCCCCAGACCAGTCCGTCGTCGGTCGTCATCGTGTCGAGGTGATACTCGGGGACCCATGCATTTCGACTTCCCTGGATCTTTACGTAGTCCTCGTAATAACCCGCCGCGAAGGTACTCGTCCCCACCACCTCGTCGCTCAAAAACGCGTAGAGGTTCACCGAGACGTAAGCCTGACTCTCTCCGGGCACACCGCGGAACACTTCAGCAATTTCTGCCATCGCAGCTTCGTTTTCTTCACGATTCATATAGCCGACAGCGCCGTTGTCGCCGCCGCTGAACTCCATGTCAGGAGAGATATAGACGAAATCCTCGCCATCATCGGGCGGGTTATAGGCGATACCCCACGTGATTCCATTCTCATCCGTGTAGACGGGATCCTCCTCCGTCGGATGCCACACGTCATCCTGAGTCTGGGCGCAGGCGGATAGAAGCAGGGAGAAGAGAAGCGCAGCTGCAACGAAAGACAGCACAACTGCAAATCGGGTCTTCGGGATGGTCACGGCAAGGCCCCCTTCCGATCTGGCCAAGCGGGCACTCCAGCGCTCGCTCCGATTAAATTATAGGAACCTCGAAAAGCAGATTCAATAACGGCCATCCACTGGCGCATGAGACAACGTCGCTCGTGCAGAAAATCCAAGCAGGGCCATCAAGCAGCTCAAATTTAGCGCCTCTTTCGCAAACCTTCCAAGAAGCGAATATCGGCCTCCCAGCTACCAATCGCACTACTCATATCGGCTTTGCGCGGTTTGGAGCGGTCGATTAGATAGCGGAGGAAACCGATAGCCTGATCAGGCCTCATGATGCCGCGATCAACCACGTGAGTCAAAATCATTTGACGCTGCGCTGTGGTCAGATTGTCCTTCTTGCCCACGTTGTAGCCATAACTATGAAGAAGAGACTCCTCATTAAAGTGGCGTTCGCCCTTTCCTCGATTAGCCATTAGGCGATTGCGTCCCCCGTCATCAACCTCAATGACCTTGCAACATATGAGGCGATCTCCTTCTTTCAATGCGCTGTAAGCAGCCTCCGCAAGAAGATATACGCGACACGTAGGGCAATAATACGCAGTGATTCGCCTTATCTCCGTTCGTGCGATCGACCTTCTGACCTCAACGTTCGCATCAACACGCTCGAAAGCATGAACATGAGACTCCACGCTACCTTCAGGATTTCTTGCAAGTACGTCGCTATCGCTTAACTCGACAAAACGATATCTAGTTACAACCTCTTCTTCATTGCAGAGCGGCGCAGCAGCACTCTTTTCTTGACCCGATTTCTCCCGCTCAAGCTTCGAAGCCAGACCCTCCGCATCTGATTCACTAACCTTGCCCTTCTGCGCAAGAACAAACGCTGACTGAGAGCGAGACTGAGATTCGGCGGCCCTTCCCTCGACGGTCTTCACGGGCGCGTCCTGCTGCTCCCCACCCAACTCGCCCTTAAACACTATTTCAGCCAAGCGATAATCATCGGTGCAGGGACGCTTAAACATGCACTTAAAGTATTCACCACATCGAAGAGACATGCACTCCTCATCGCGGTCGCTAAGTTCGTACTCATAACGCTCAGCCCCGTAAGCCGCCGTACGAATCTTTCGTTCATGAGCCCTGCCAGCTTTGTCGTAATCAACGTAAGTTTCCTCAGTCCACGCCGTCTTGCGCTTCGGCAGCGCATACACATGATTGAGAAATCCTTCATCGATGATTGATTGAGCGATGCTTTGAATCTTCCCGAACTCAGCGCACTCTCGAATGCATTGCAGAAAAGCCGTAGGAGATTGCCTCATGCCGTTTGAAACAATAAAAGGAGAGATGAAGTATGCGGCATTCGAGCGCCGCATTTTAAGTTCACACTTCCGAAGCACAGGATGACGCGGGTCATGCATATCGAATTCCATCCTGATGCGCAACGACGAGCGATCGCGCAGTTCAATATGCAACTTATAGGCAACCGATGATGCGTCAGAGGCCATGCTGCACGAAAGGCGGCAACCCCTTCCGTTGATATCGCGAACCCAATTGAAAATGCGACGAAGTGCCGCATCGTAAGTCATGAAGAGGCTCTCTACAGGACAGCCAAGATACTCGGCCGTCTCCACGAAGATACGAGGGCCGCGCTCGCCATCAAAAAGACTCGGCTTACGCACGTCTTTAGCAACCCTGCGCATTTCAAGATGCTCGAGCAAGGGGTCAGTCGCCTTGCCGGTTACGACAATCTCCGCCAGCACGTTAAGCGTTGCATTAACGGTTTCCATATGCAAACCCCTTCGAAGATCTCATCGAATCGCAAACTCACTCGATGAAATCATTCTAAGCCCCATGGCACGAAAGGAATGGCGAGGTTTCCAACAACCTCGCGCTACACCGAAAGGCTCTCGTCCTCTCGCAAAAGGCGACTCCAGCGATAAGCCGCAGTGCCGCAGGTACGCACCGCAGCAACAGGGTTGTCGGCCAGCATGCGATCCTTCACCGCAAAAGTCGTACACGGCGCGTCGGAATGACGCATGAAGATCGAATCATGACCCACGCACAAGCCCATGATGACGTTGAGCTCCGTGCCTGCCTCATTCAAACGAGCAGCCTGCGCCAACGGATTGCACGCCGTTGCTTCCGGCTTGGCCATACCGCCCTCGGGCACGCCGATCTCGCCATTTTTGACGGAACCAAACTTGCAGCTAACCCCAAAAACCTCGAAACCATGCAGACGCAGGATCTTCGCCGTGGTCAACGCCTCGGCTTGCATAGCACCGCAATTCGCGATACCAAGCTTTCGGAACCCCATACGACGTGCGAAATCCATGATCTCCTCAAGCCTACACAAGCCTTCGCGGCCACAACGCGCAGCAACCTCATTAGCCGCCTGCTCAAGACGAAGATCGAGATCGGTATAAGCCGCCGCCAAACCAGCACGCTCTTCCGCCGAAAGCGCAGCCGACTCGCAAAAGACGGGCTGACGACCCTGCTCCGGCGACTTGCAGCCACCCGTAGCGCAATCAATGCAAGAACGCTGAATATCGGTCATGGAAAAGCCTCTCTTCTGGAAGTACCCGCACGTCGGCAATGACGAATGATGAAAACGCGATCTGCCCGCTATGATAACAGCATCGCCTAAGCCAGACTGCAACGCACCGACAGAGCGACCGCGCCCGAGAAAGAAAGGCCCGACCATGAAGCTCACATTAAGCCCTCGCGCGATGATCGTCATCGCCATGGCCACCTTTGGCACACTGGGCCTCTTCGTGCGCAACATCTCTGTTTCATCTGGCGAGCTAGCACTCTACCGCGCCATCCTTGCCGCACTGCTGATCTCCGGATTTCTGCTGGCCACCAAACAGCCCATTCCGCTTGCGAGCGCGAAGAAGGAAATCCCGCTGCTGCTGGCATCGGGCATTGCCATGGGCATCAACTGGATTCTGCTGTTCGAGGCTTATCGTTACACCAGCGTCTCCATCGCTACGCTCAGCTACTACTTCGCACCCGTCATCGTGACCCTCGCCTGCCCCATCCTCTTCCGCGAACGACTCACGCCCAAGCAAATAGCATGCTTCGCCATGTCCACGCTCGGCCTGGTGATGATTACGGGCATTGGAGGAGGTGGAGGCCAGGACTTCATCGGCGTACTGTTCGGTCTGGGGGCAGCGGTCTTCTACGCAACGGTCATCCTGCTGAATAAATTCATCAAAAGCGTCAGCGGCGTGCACCGAACACTGCTGCAGTTTCTTGCCGCCATCATCATCCTGATACCCTACGTAGCGCTAACTAGCGGAATCACCCTGAGCAGCCTGAATGCACCTGGCTGGGTTTGCCTGCTTATCGTAGGACTCGTGCACACTGGCATAATGTACTGCCTGTATTTCTCCGCCATCAAAGATCTGCCGGGTCAGAAGGTCGCCATCCTGAGCTACGTCGACCCACTGGTTGCCGTGCTCATCTCCGTCACCATCCTGGGCGAGAGCATGACGCTGTGGCAGGTTGTCGGCGGCGCGCTGATCCTGGGCTTCACCCTCTGGAATGAGCTTCCCTCAAAGGCGGAGAAACAATCCGAGGAAGCGGAAGCGCCTTCCGCCTCAAGCTAGAACAAAACGAGGGTGCGGCAGCCACGGCAACCGCACCCTCGAATTCTTAAGCTAGCTTACGCTCTACGCGCACCGCCCAACTTACACGTTGTACGTATCCCTCGGAACGTATTCCGTATGCAGGATATGGTGGGCCTTGTGGCCGCACGGCTCACCCAGATATTCGGCATACAGTGCCTTAACCTCAGGGTTCTCGTGGCTACGACGACGCGGCATAGAATCATCGAGAGCATACAAACCCGCCGCACGCTCACCCTTAACGTCAGTCATCATGCGCTCAAAGGGCGAATGCATAGGCTGACCAGCGCCATTCACGCAACCACCGGGGCACGCCATAACCTCGATGAAGTCATAAGCAGCCTCGCCAGCCTCCATGGCCCTGATAACCTTCTCAGCGTTAGCAAGACCAGAAACCGTGCAGGTGCGCAGCTTGACACCACCCACCTCGTACTCGGCTTCCTTCACGCCCTCCATGCCGCGAACATCCTCGAAGACAAGCGGAACATCGGCGTCATCGCCAGCAAGCACGACGGCAGCCGTGCGCAGAGCAGCCTCCATAACACCGCCCGATGCACCGAAGATAACGGCAGCACCCGTGGAGTCGCCCAGCACGGGGTCGAAGGCCTCATCAGGAAGCAGACCGAACATAATGCCCGCACCGGCGATCATGTCGGAAAGCTCACGCGTGGTAAGCGAGTAATCAACCGGCATGCAGCCGTTCTCGAGTCGCTGCTCTTCGCGAGAGACCTCGAACTTCTTAGCGGTGCAAGGCATGATGGAAACAACCACGATATCCTCGGGCGCAATTCCCTCGCGCTCGGCGTAATAGGTCTTCACCAGACCGCCCATCATCTGCTGCGGAGAGCGGCAGGAAGACAGGTTGTCCAGCATGTCAGCATGGTAATGCTCCATGTACTTAATCCAGCCAGGACAGCAAGAGGTAAACATGGGCATCTTTTCGCCAGCCTTGATGCGGCCGACGAGCTCAGTGCCCTCCTCCATGATGGTGACGTCAGCTGCCCAGTCGACGTCGAAGACCTTATCGAAGCCAAGACGACGGAGCGCCGCAACCATCTTGCCCTGAACGCTTTCACCCACCGGCATGCCAAAACGGTCACCCAGACCAACGCGTACAGCAGGCGCAGGAACGACCACCACATGCTTGGAAGGATCATCAATGGCAGCGCGCACGGCATCGATACTGCGCTTCAGCGTGAGCGCACCCGTGGGGCATGCCGCCACGCACTGACCGCAATACACGCAGGAGACCTCGCCCAAACCACGGCCGAAAGCGCTCTCAATGTGCGTTGCGAAACCACGGTCAGCTGCGCTGATAACGCCAACCTGCTGGTTCTTGCGGCACACGGCAACGCAACGACGGCAAAGAATGCACTTGGAGTTGTCGCGCACCAGATGAGGCGCCGATTCATCAAGCTGCGGCTCGAGGTCTTCCACCTCATAGCGTATGGAATCGATGCCCATATCAGCAGCCAGACGACGCAGCTCGCAATCGCCATTGCGCTCGCAGGTCGGGCACTCCATGCGATGGTTGGAAAGAATGAGCTCGAGCGTCTGACGACGGGAAGCACGCACCTTCTCGGTGTTGGTGAAGACCTCCATGCCATCAGCAGCCGGATACACGCAGGCAGCAGCCAAACCGCGGCCGCCCTTGATCTCGACAACGCAGATACGGCAAGAGCCCAGCTCGTTGGCGTCCTTCATGTAGCACAGCGTGGGGATACGCACGCCCGCAGCAAGAGCCGCCTGCAACACGGTGCTGCCTGCGGGAACTTCGACGGAAACGCCATCGATCTTGAGATTGATCATGTTTTCGCTCATACCCCTCACCTAACCCCTCGAAATGGCGCCGAACTTGCAGCCGTCAAGGCAGGCACCGCACTTGATGCACTTCGCCGTGTCAATGACATGCGGCTGCTTCTTCTCGCCCGCGATGGCATCGGCCGGGCACTTGCGCTTACACAAGGTGCAGCCCGTGCACTTCTCGGGGTCGATCGAATACTGCAGCAACTCCTTGCAAACGCCGGCAGAGCAGCGGCCCTCTTCAACATGAGCGATGTACTCATGACGGAAGTAGCGCAGCGTAGAAAGAACCGGATTGGGCGCGGTCTGGCCAAGCGCACACAGCGGGCTTACCTGCAGGTGAGCGCACAGACCCTCGATGATCTCGATATCTTCGAGCGTACCCTTTCCAGAGGTGATCTTCTCGAGCAGGCCCAGAAGACGCTTCGTGCCAATACGACAGGGAACGCACTTGCCGCAAGACTCGTCGACCACGAAGTCAAGGAAGAACTTCGCGATGTCGACCATGCAGTTGTCCTCATCCATGACGATGAGACCGCCAGATCCCATCATCGAACCGATAGCCGCAAGGGAGTTGTAGTCGATGGGCGTATCGATGTGCTCAAGCGGAATGCAGCCGCCAGAAGGACCGCCGGTCTGGGCGGCCTTGAAGGTCTTGCCATTAGGCACGCCGCCGCCAACCGTTTCGACGATGGTGCGCAGCGTAGTTCCCATGGAAACCTCGACGAGGCCCGCTTGCTTGACCTTGCCGCCAAGCGCAAAGACCTTGGTACCCTTCGAATTCTCGGTACCGACAGCCGCGTAAGCATCGCCGCCGTTTTCGATGATCCACGTAATGGAAGCGTAGGTCTCAACGTTGTTAAGCAAGGTGGGCTTACCGAACAGACCCTTAACAGCCGGGAACGGAGGACGGGGACGCGGCTCGCCGCGGTTGCCCTCAATGGAGGTCAGCAGAGCCGTCTCTTCGCCGCACACAAAGGCGCCGGCGCCGAGACGCAAGCCCAGATCGAAGCTGAAGCCACTGCCGAGGATGTTCTCGCCGAGAAGGCCGATTTCCTTAGCCTGAGCGATGGCGATCTCGAGACGCCTAACCGCAACGGGGTACTCAGCGCGGATGTAGATATAGCCCTGGGAAGAGCCGACCGCGTAAGCAGCGATTGCCATAGCCTCAACTACTGCGTGAGGGTCGGACTCAAGCACCGAGCGGTCCATAAACGCACCCGGGTCACCTTCGTCGGCATTGCAGGTGACGTACTTGACGCCATCGTCGCTCGTCGCATTCGCCGTGAACTGCCACTTAAGGCCAGTCGGGAAGCCTGCGCCACCACGACCGCGAATGCCCGAGGTCTTAACCTCATCGATAACCTGCTGAGGCTCCATGGTGTCGAGGACACGAGCAAGCGTAGAGTAGCCACCGCTTGCGACATACTGACGAACATCTTCGGGGTCAATAAGGCCGCACTTGCGCAGAACAATACGCGTCTGAGCCTTGTAGAAGCCAGCATCTTCGACATTTGCCGTAGGAGCATCTCCGGGGCCGTCAGGGCCGGCGATGGTGTACTCATCGACAACCTTGCCGCCCTTCACATGCTCTTCAGCAATGCGTACAGCCTTTTCGGGAGTCACCTTGATATAGGTGGTGCGGCCACCCTGGGCGTCAAACACCTCAACGATGGGCTCGAGGAAGCACGAGCCGATGCAGCCAACGCGATCGACGGCGACGCCATCCTCGCTGGCGAGAAGATCCTTGAGCTTGTCGTAAACAGGCTGAGCGCCAGCAGTCAGACCGCAGGTTGCCATGCCAACCGTCACGCGCACAGGCGCGTTCGGAGCTTCAGCTTGAATTTGGGAAAGAATCGCGGAATACGTTTCAACGGCGGTCATTTACTCCACCTCCCCGCGATAGGAATCGAGAATGCCGGCAACGCGATCTACGGTCATATGACCATAGACGTCACCGTTGACGATCATGATGGGAGCCAGGCCACATGCACCCACGCAACGATCGGCATCAATGGAGAACTTTCCATCGGACGTAACGGAACCAGCCTTGCAACCAAGCTGAGCCTCCACCTCGGCGAGCACGTCGGCAGCGCCCTTAACGTAGCAAGCGGTGCCCAAGCACACGCTTACCTTGACCTCGCCCTTCGGGTTGAGGGAGAAGCGCGAATAGAACGTCGACACGCCATAAATTTCAGCAAGCGGAATATCGAGCTCTTCGGAGATGGTGGCCTGGACCTCTTCGGGCAGATAGCCGTAGATGTCTTGAGCCTCGTGAAGGATGGGCATGAGAGGTCCCTGAGTACCCTTGTATCGGGCTATGACCTCACGTAGTTTCTGCTCCTGTTCGGGGGTACCGGAAAACGGCACGACGGTTCTACAATTTGGCACAGTCCCTCCTTCTCGCTTCGCACGGAAGACAGTCTGGCCAGACGCCGCCTCCGCGCGTTAATCCAGTATTTCTCATTCCACAGAATAGCGACTACAACGGCATCCCGCATATAGTCCGCATAGTGCTATTTAGAACAGCTGGAAAACATGCCTCGTATGCCAAGTATTACTGGCAAATACTGAGGCCGACAGAACGACAAACGGGCCTGCGACAGATCGACCAAACTAGGCCAATCAAGCAGCACTCCCCCTTGAAAACACGAAGGCGCGGCAGCCTTTCGGCCAACCGCGCCTTCGAAAACCCGCGTAGCGCGCCCCTAAAGGGGGCTGGGGACGCGCACGCAGCTAGAGGGAAGCTTAGTCAAGCTCACCAGAAGCGAGCTCCTTGCCCAGGCAGTAGGGCAGGGTGATGCAGCATGCGCCGTAGTTCATACCCTCCATTGCGAAGGTGTAGGTGCCGCTGTAGAAGTCGCCGATCATAGCGCCAACGTTGAACAGACCGGGGATGGGCTGATCGTCAGCGTCGCAGACGCGCAGATGGACGTCGGTGCGGAGACCGCCGAGGGAGGTCAGGAAGCCCGGGGTGAAGGAAGCGCCGTAGAACGGACCATCGT
Organism: Eggerthellaceae bacterium; assembly: GCA_017559045.1. GTDB lineage: Bacteria > Actinomycetota > Coriobacteriia > Coriobacteriales > Eggerthellaceae > RGIG3135. The sequence continues at coordinate 9,746 of JAFYTB010000207.1, forward strand.
TGATGCCGATGAGCTTCTCGGGGACCTTGTAGAAGTCGGTGTCGACGCCAGCAGCGCACATCTCGTTGTAGCGGTTGCCGGTGTCGATGGTCTCAGCCGGAAGACCGAGCTGGGAGATGATCTCCTCAACAGTGTCAGCCTTGATGATGCCGAAGCCGTCGGTGTCGTTGTCCCAGCGCTCGATGACTTCCTCAGTGGTGAAGTACTCGCCCTGGATACCGTTGATCTTGCCCCACGGACCACCGTCAGCTGCACGGTTGGTGCCCCAGATGCAGTATGCGGTGTTCTTCGGGAGATGCATGAAGGTGGTGCAAGCGAGACCGCCGAGGGTGTCCTCGTTCATGAAGCGCTGGCCATTGCAGTCAACGAGAAGACCGGTATGGTTGGTGTAGGGCTGGTCGGCCGGGAGGTTCGGACGGCCAAGCATGATGACGTTGGGAGACTTCTGCCATGCAGCGCCAACCCAGAGGCCCATCTTGTGGCCCTCGCCCGGCATGAGGCCACCCATCCAGATGCCCTGATCGTAGTTGACCTCGCCGCTGAAGTCGCACATCTCGAGAGCCTGCGGGCAGTAGCGGGTCATCATGTCCTTGTCGTGAGAGAAGTCGCCGCAAGCCAGGACAACAGCCTTGGTGCCGACATACTTCTTGTAGGTGCCATCAGCGGTGGAAGCAACGACAGCGGTTACGCGACCAGTGTTGTTGTCCTCGCGGATGAGCTGCTCACCCTTGGTAGACCAGAAGATCTCAACGCCCAGGTCCTCAGCGAGGTAACGAGCGAGCTCGTTAGCGATGTAACCCTCGCCAGTACCAACAGCGCCGTTGAGCTCAGCGTCATCAACATAGAATGCATGAGCGGCCGGCGGGGTGTACATCGGGTCGCCGGGCTTATAGACCGGGCCGGACTCGATAGTGGTCTTGATGCCAGCGTTAGCAGCGATGTCGATGATCCAGTTGATGGCTTCCTCGGAGTTGTTGTAGAACTTGTACCACAGGGAAGGCAGGATGTTGCCGCCGTTAGCTGCGTACTGCATGCGATAGAACCAGGTGGGATCCATGCGCGGAAGACCGAGCTCCTCCATAACCTTGGAGTAGACACCGTTGTTGGAGCCACCACGGCTAACCGGGATGGTGGAAGCGGTGACGATCTTAACGGACAGGCCGTTCTCAGCGCAGGAAGCAGCGGTGACCATACCGGACATACCGCAGCCGACGACGATAACGTCAGCCTCGATGGTCTCAGCGATTGCGTCCTCAGCGATCGGCTCGGGAGCGATCTCGAATGCCCACTTCTGATCAGCAGCGTTCAGAGCCTCAGCGGGCTCAGCAGCTGCGTTCTCAGCAGGAGCATCGGAACCGGAAGAGCATGCAGCCAGAGCGCCAGTTGCGGCGACAGCGGCAGCGGAAATGCCCATACCCTTGAGGAAAGTACGACGATCAAGTTGCTTAGTCATGGATTCTCCCTCCATATAAGACGTACGACGCAGACATCCCTCTCATGTCTGGTCGATGAACGGCTGAATAGTATCACCGCCCTGTTGCAGATGCCTCGTATGAAAAGTATGAAAACCCAGATCAGGTCAGACTGAGAAAAATGATGCCTCGAATCAGACCTCAAACCCTATTGCACGAGAAGTTGGTGAGTGCAACAGCGGAATTATCTTCCGCAAATGCCCCAAGCGCCTGACCAGCGCCGATTGAACGCCGATTCGCCTTGGCCTGCTCGAGCTCACGGCAAATAAAAAAAGCGCCCAACCCGAGATGCCGAGTTGGGCGCTTCGCTTGTGGTTATTACACCAGGCAAGCCATCGTGTAGGCCTTGAAGTTAGCCTGCTTGATGTTGCCGATCTTGTTGCAGTCGCCCACCACGAAGGTATCGATGGTAATACCGGAGAGCTCCTCGACAATAGCCGTACGCGGCCTCATGCCAAACGCGTCGACAACGTAGTCAGCCTCGATGAACTCCTCAGCACCCTCGGCATTGATGACGCGGACGCCGCCCTCTTCGATAGCGGCAACACGGCGATCGCCGAGCAGCTCGACGTTGTGATCGCCCATGAGCATGTACAGCATGTTGCGAGTAATGCCAGCGAGACCGGTGGCGAACTTGTCGTCCGGAATCATATCGACAACCTTAACCTCGCAGCCGTCCATTGCCAGACCGAGCGCGCACTCACAGCCGGAGACGCCGCCGCCACAAACGACAACCTTGCCCGTCGGGACAACGCGACCGCAGTCAACGTCCAGAACGCCGGCGACATTAGCAGCATCGAGACCAGGGATCGGCAGCTTAACGGGGTCGGAGCCGACAGCGATGAAGATAGCATCGGGATTCTCGGCCTCAACCAGCTCGCGAGTAGCCTCAACGCCCAGGCGGATATCAGCGCCGCAGTTCATCGTGGAGTGGATGCTCCACTTGACATACTTGCGCAGGTCGTCCTTGAAGGGCAGGTTGCAGATGCTCGGCATGATACCGCCAAGGGATTCCTCACGCTCGAACAGCACGACATCGTGGCCACGCTCGACCAACGTGCGGGTTGCCTGCATACCAGCGGTACCGCCGCCCACGACGACGACCTTCTTCTTCACGGGAGCAATGCCAGGCTCGTCGTACGGAGCGATCATGCCCATACCGGGGTTAACGGCGCAGCGGATGTGGCTGCCGAAGGTCTCAGCACAGCCCCAGCAACGCATGCAAGGACGGACGTCCTCATCGCGACCAAGCAGATTCTTGCGAATGAGCTGCGGGTCAGCGATAAGCGCGCGAGCGATAACGCCGATGTCAGCACTGCCAGACTCGATGATATCGTCGATCATCTGGACAGAGTCGATGCCACCAACGACGGAGACGGGGATGGTGATCTCGGGGCAATCCTTAACCTGCTTTGCCAGCGGAACGTTCATGCCGCGCGGCTGATAGTACGGAGGCATGGTGTAGAAGGAAGCACGCCAGTCAACAACGAGACCTGCGGAAATGTGAACCAGGTCGATGTACTGCTGAGCAACCTTAACGAACTCAACGACCTCGTCGATCGTCATGCCGCCCTTGACCATTTCGTCGCCAGAGATGCGCATCTCGATAGCGGTGTCAGGACCAATGGCCTCGCGAACAGCAGCCAGAAGCTCGAGCGGGAAGCGGAAGCGCTTCTCCATGGTTCCACCGTACTCGTCATCACGCAGGTTGGTGAGCGGGCTCAGGAACTGAGCAAGCAGGTTGCCGTGCGCAGCATGGATCATGACCATGTCGAAGTTGCAACGCTTAGCACGCAGGCAGCAGTCAACGTACTTGGCGATGACGTCGTCGATGTCGGCCTTGTCCATGACCTTGATGTTCTGCATCTGGCCAGGGATCGGAACGTTCGACGGAGCGAGTGCATAGTCCTTGGAGATGAGCTTCGGATCAGCACCGCGGCCAGCATGGACCAGCTCGATGGAGATCTTTGCATCATGCATATGAGCGGCCTCGGTAAGGCGAACCAGACTGCAGCAGACCTTGTCGGTAGTGATGTCGATCTCGGAGTCGTAGTCGATGCCGGTCTCGCGATCGACGGGCGTTGCATAAACGGTCAGCAGACCGACGCCGGTACGAGCCTGACGCTCGACGTAGCGAATGAACTCATCGGTCGGCTCACCGAGCTCATTGACCATGTTGATCGCATGCGGAGCGAACTGCACGCGATTCTTCAGGGTGATGGGGCCCACCTTAATGGGCTTCATTGCATGCTTGAACTGCTTAATTGCAGCCATTTCTCCTCCTTCGTATGACGTGTGACAGATAAGGGACGGAGGTTTAAGTGTCACATTCTCGCCGGTTATTAAGAAATGTGTCACTTAACTCCGTCCCTTAAGTGACACACTCGTTATTTCTTCTTACAGCTCAACCGCCACGTTAAATGCATCCTGGTTGGCGGCGAAGATGTTGCCGGTAGCACGGGCATCGCCAACAATGGTTACCTCGGGCATCATCTCGCGGAAAGCGTTGATAACCTCGCGGTTCGGACGCAGACCACAAGCCAGAACGACCGTATCAGCCTCGAGAACGCCCTCGACGCCATTGCGTGCGTAGGTAACGGTGTTAGCGCCGATTTCCTTAACGGAAGATTCGTCGATCAGGCGAACGTCATAGCGATCGCGCAGCTCAATCAGACCACTGCGCAGCTCGTTCATAACCTCACGCCACAGCTTGTCCTCGGGGAACATATCGATGAGCGAAACCTCATGGCCCTCATAAGCAAGCTGAATGCCGCACTCGAGTGCCGAAATGCCAGCACCGATGATGACGACCTTCTTGCCAACGGGCTTCTGCTTCAGATCCGCCTCGGTAACCGTAATGACATGGTCGCCACGGACGCCGGGGATCGGCGGAATCACAAACTCGCCACCACAGGCAACGATTACTTCGTCGGGATTTTCGGCCATGACCACTTCGGGCGTAGCCTCGACACTCAAGCGAATGTCAGCGCCGCAGTTCATAGTCTCGCGAATATCCCACTCGAGATAACGTGCATGGTGGTCGTTCTTGCAGAAGAGCACGGATGCTTCCTTCAGGCGACCGCCCAGCCTCTCCTCGCGCTCGAACAAGACAACGTCATGACCCCTCTTGCGAGCCGTCTGAGCAGCCATCATGCCAGCAGGACCGCCGCCAACGATGACGACCTTCTTCTTGTCCTCAGCCTTCTGGATGGTGCGGTAGTACAGTTCGCGACCAAGCTGCGGGTTAACGGAGCAGCGCACACCGCCGCCCTTTGCGGGACGGGAAGCGCACTCGATGCAGCGCAGGCACGGACGAATGGTGTCCGCCTTGCCGCGGTATGCCTTGTTGACGAAGTCCATGTCGGCAAGAATGTTGCGCGCCATGGCGACGATGTCGGCCTTGCCTTCGGCGAGAATACGCTCAGCAGTCTCAATGTCGGGAATGTTGCCAACGCAAGTAACAGGAATATCAAGCTGCTCGTGTACGATGGCCGTACGCGGAATGTTCAGGCAGCGCTCCTGCGGATAACCAGGCATCATGTACTTCACGTACACCGGATCGAAGATCCAACCGCCCGACAGATGGGCGTCGTCAATATAAGGCGAAGCAGCCTTCAAGAACGTAATGACGTCCTCAAGCGTCGTTCCGCCCTCGACATACTCGTTCTGGCTGATACGGAAATCGATGGCCATCTTGTCGCCAACCGCCTCACGCACTGCCTTGACCAGCTTGAGCGGGAAGCGCATGCGGTTCTCGAAGGAACCGCCGTACTCATCGGTACGCTGATTGGTCAGCGGAGAGAAGAACGCACTGACCAAATTGCCATGGGCGCCATGAATGAGCACCATATCGAAGCCCGCATCGCGCAAACGCACAGCAGCCTTGCAGAACAGATCGATGACCTCGTCCATCTGCTCTTCGTTGATCTCCTCGAACAGATCGGGATCCATGTCAGGGGCAAGCCACGGCACCCACGCCTTACGACCCTTAAGAGCGAGAGGCTGGGCAATACGGCCTGCATGCAAGATCTCGCAGGAAATAGCGGCGCCGTAGCGATGCACCTCTTCGACGAGGCGATGCAGTCCGGGGATATCCTCGTCACGGCATACCGAAAGGCAACCGAAGAAGTCACGAGCACGTCCGTGATCAACCGGGGATGCACCAATGGTCACCATGCCGACACCGGAACGCGCCTGTGCGCCGAGGAACTGAACCAGAGCCTCAGTAACCTGGCCATCGACAACACCCGCATGACCCGAAACCACCGGCGAGAAGACGAGACGATTCTTCAACTCAAGGTTGCGGATCTTAATAGGTGTGAAGATGTGCGGATAATCGTTGAAGCTGGGCATATGCCCTCCTTAGAAAGTCAAGCCAACGACCATGGTGCCGCCGTCGTGGTTTGCGACGACGCCCGTGATCTGGGCTGCAGCGGGAGAAGCGAGGAACACTGCCAGTGCGCCAACCTCGATAGGCTCACCGAAGCGGTGCATGGGCATGGTTTCGTCGATGAAGTTGGTGATCGACGGAGGCAGACCGGCGTCGAGATCTGAATGGGTAGGACCAGGTGCGATAACGTTAACGCGAATACCGTAGTCGCCCATGACGATGCACAGATGGCGAGTCAGATGATCAAGCGCAGCCTTGGAAGCGTTGTAGGACGGCATCGGATGAGCGCGAGGATCGCCAATTGCCTGACCGCCGATGGAGGAAATGTTGATGATGCTACCACCACGACGCTCGTCCATCATCCACTGGCCAAACACCTGGATCATTGCAGCCACACCGTCGAGGTTGACGTTCATGACGCGCTTGAACTCTTCCATGCGGTCATCGTTGAAGACGGTCTTCTTGCCGTCGATGCCGGCATTGTTGATGAGAACGTCAATGTGATCGAACTTTTCAGCAACAGCTTCCTTCGCAGCAAGGATATCGTCGAAGTTGCCTACGTCGCACTTCACGGCAAAAGCCTGAACGCCCAGCTCGGAAAGCTCGGCAGCAGCCTTCTTGCCCGATTCCTCATTGCGACACAAGATGGCGACGTTAGCGCCACACTCAGCAAATGCCTGAGCCATACCGCGGCCAAGACCGCGATTGCCGCCCGTGATGACGACGTTGTACCCCTCGACGGAAAATGCGTTCTTCATGCTGGTGATGGGATCAACCTTCACAAACTCCATGATTTCCCTCCTCGTTGTTTGCCGTCTAGCCTATTTGCAAGCGCAGCCGCGCTCGACAAAGACGAAATGAACGATCTGGATACTGGCGCATGGAAGCTGAACGGGGAGCTGGGATGTCGTTCCGCAGCTGTCGCTACCTACTCAAAAGCTGTCGCCAATTAACTCAAACGACGAGGACAAGCGACACCTTCCTCGTCCAGCTTCCACGCAAGTAAATCAAAATGCGAAAAGCAAAAAGGGGCCAACTTCGGAAACCCGAAGCCAGCCCCTTACAAAAACGGCCTACTTGTATATAGGTTTACTTGCAGGTGTACGGCCCGGGCACGAACAGAACCTGGTTGGGCTTCTTGTCAAGCTCGACAACCAGCTCGTCGATGGGACCAAACTTCATGACACCAGCGAGGCAGTGATGCACGCAGGTGGGAAGCTTACCTACAGCCTGACGGTCTGCGCACAGGTCGCACAGGCTCGTCGGGGTGGGAATCTTATTCCAGTTCAGGGTCTTCTCGTCGACCTGCCAGGGACCCTCGTCCAGAACGCGGATGCCCCACTTGCCAACGCCAAAACCATGCTCCTTCTTGCAAGCAACCTCACAGGACTGGCAGCCAGAGCAGAACTCGTAATCAATCAAAAGTCCGTTGCGCATTGTTCTTCTCCTTACCTGTTCAGCTTCTCGACCTTGCAGATGACGCACTTGAAGGGAGCGCCGAAGCCGAGCTTACCGACAAACTTATGCGGGATGAGCTCGTTGATGTTGGAGCGCCAAACGCCGAACAGATGCGGCTCTTCGCCATCCTCTTCGGGGAACCAGAAGCCGTGCTGTGCGTGAACGACGCCCGCCTTGACGACAGGGGTAACCTTTGCACGCAGCTGGCACTTGCCAAACTCGTTCTCGACGTTGACCCACTCGCCGTCCTCGATACCGAGACCAGCGGCGTCCTTCGGGTTGATCTCAAGCAGCGGATCGGGGTTCAGCTCGCGGAGCAGACCGATCTGCTTGCCCTCGGAGTGGAAGTAAGCGTAGGTGCGGGCACCGGTGGTGAGCACGAACGGATACTCTTCCATGAGCTCGGGCGTGGAGATGGGAGAACGCTGCGGCTCCTCGTAGTAGGGCAGCGGATCGTCGCCGAACTGGCGGAACATGGTGGAGTACAGCTCGACGCGGCCGGTCGGGGTGTTGAAGCCCGGCTTGCCGTCGGGACGCAGGCGACCAGTCTCGTACTTCTTGTAACGGACCTCGCGCTGAACAACGACCTTCTCGCGCATATCCTCATAGGTCATGCCGCAGTTGCCCATACGGAACTCAGCACGGAACTCCTCGAAGTTAGCGAAGCGAGCATAGGTACCCGGGTTGAGACGGGTGCCGAGCTCCCACTGAATCTCAAGGTCGCCCTTGGTCTCGCCAACCTTGACAGCGTCAACGACGGAGCCAAGCATGTTCGGGGAAGCGCCGTAGTGGGTGCCCACCATGGACTGACGCTCTGCGAAGGAAGCGATCGGGAGGATGACGTCGGCGCAGCACTGAATGGTCGGAGTAATCCAGCAGTCAGCAGCGAAGACGAAGTCGAGCTTCTGCATTGCGTCATGCCAACGCTTCGGCTGAGCAGCGCAGGTGCCAGCGAGCAGGTTGGTGGAAGCAATGAAGCCGCCCTTGATAGCGTAAGGAACGCCGGTCTCCATAGCCTCGAGCGTAAGGTCTGCATGAGAGTTCAGAACCATACCGACGTATGCCGGGTACTCCTTGAGGCCGATGATCTTGTTCTGAAGAACCGGACCAAGCTCCTTCCAGCCGAAGCCGAGGTCGCCGAGAGAGTCGTTGACGTCGCCGAGCAGCTGGCCGCCGGGGATGTCAAGGTTACCGGTGATAGCCTCGAGAGCGAGCATGCACTGACCGGACTGAGCGCCGTTGGCCTTCTGGTCGGTTGCGAGACCCCACAGAATTGCAGCGTTCTCAGCGTTAGCGTACATGCGAGTTGCGCCGTAGATGTCCTCGACGTCGAGACCGCAGATCTCTGCAGCCATCTCGGGGGTCATGGTCTTGACGCGCTCAGCGAGCTGATCGAAGCCGTAGCACCACTTGCTCACGAACTCCTTGTCGTAGAGCTCCTCGGTGATGATGATGTTGAGCATTGCCATACCGAGAGCGGCGTCAGTACCGGGGCGAACCGGCAGATGATAGACGGCGCGGGTAGCGAGCCAGTTAGCACGCGGGTCGATGGAGATGAGCTTAGAACCACGCTTCATGCAGTCAAGCACGGAGTGGCCGAAGAAGCCGTCGCCGTTGGAGGGCAGAGGCTCCTTGCCCCAAGCAACCAGGACCTCGGGGATCTTGTATGCCGGGTCGTCATAACGCATCGGCAGACCGCCTGCGTAGTCCATCTCGGGATAAGTAACGCCAGCGATATAGGTAGCTGCAGCAACGCGCGGGATGTAGCAAGCATAGCCAGACTGGGTGTAGCAAGCATTCGGGGTGCCGATCATAGCAGCGCCGTAGGGGCCGCACATCGGGCCGCCCTCGCGGCCGGTGCCGCCGAAGACGACGATGGACTCAGGACCATACTGCTCCTTGAGACCCTGAATGTTCTCAACGATGATGTTGTAGGCGTCTTCCCAAGTGGTGCGCTCCCACTTGTTCAGACCACGATGCTCCTTGGCGCGCTTCATCGGGTAGATGACGCGGTCGGGATGATAGGTGAAATCGGTCAGGGTAAGGCAGCGAACGCAAAGGCGGCCCTGGGTGATGGGCTGATTCTCGTCGCCCTCAACCTTCTCAAGGATGCCGTCCTTGTTCACATAGAACTTAACGCCGCATCCAACCGGATGGCAACCCGGTGCAGACCATGCGCAGCCGCGGGTAACGGTATAGCCGTCCTCTTCCCACTGCCACGGCTTGTCGAGATCGTTTACGAAATTCTCGACGCCGCTATCGATTTTCGGTCGCGTAACCATAAGTACGTCTCCCGTCCTCTCTTGTTTCGTTTGCCCTATTCGTATTCCAAGCGCTTCGGGCGCAAACCATGCGTGCCATCGCCAATGGGGGTAAATGCCTTTTCTCCGCAGGAGGAGCACACACCCGTCGTTCCATCAATAAGTCCGGTACCGCACTTCAAGCACGGAATGGACGGTGGCGGAACGTACAGGGGGCTCTCCGGGTTGAATTTACCGCAACGGCCGCACGAATCGCAGGGATAGCACATAAGCGTCCCTACTTCAGATCAACCAACTCGACCCAATACTCAAGGGTCTTGCCAGCAAAGGGATGATTCATGTCAAGCTTGAGCATATCCTCAGTTGCCTCGGATACGAAAGCCGGGCGCTTAGCCAGACCATCGCCGCTCTCCCACATGATGAAGGTACCCTGCTTGATCTCATAACCGTGAGGGATCATGGAACGGGGGTACCACTTGATGTACTTGTCGTAAGACTCGCCATAGCCTTCCTCAGGCGGAATGATCAAGGTGCAGCTCTCGCCCACCTCAAGCTGACGGAGAGCCTTCTCAACGCCGACAGGCACACGGCCCATGCCGATCATGACAGGCAACGGATCGTCCATATGCTTGTCGACAGGCTCCTGTCCGTAGACACCGCCCTGATAGCGGATATAGGCAATCTGACCTTGCCTTGCCATTTCGGTCATAGCCATCCCCTTTCGTTTAAAAAATTACCGGGTGCCCGCATTTTACTGCAGGCACCCGGATTACGCATACGAAGTCAGTTATGCGCAAACGCACAACCTATCAGGCAGCTCGCCTACTCGGTAGCGCCCTCGAAGGTGCCGACCTTGCCGTCGTGACGATGAGCACCGAAGGATGCCTGACCGGTACCCTCGACCTCGATCTTAGCGGCGACATGAGCGTTGCCCTTGTCGACATGGACGAACTCGCCCTTAGCGACCTTCGGCATGAACTGCGGAACAACGAGGAACTGCTTCGGCTTAGCAGCGAGCTTCTTTGCGAGCTCCTCAACCGGACCGTAGTACATGACGTTAGCGAGGCAGTGATGCACGCAGATGGGCTCGCGACCCTTAGCGGTACGATCAGCGCAGAGATCGCAGAGGTCGGTCGGCAGCGGCCAGTAATTGAAGTTCCAGTTATCCTCGTCGATCTTCCAAGGACCATCAGCATGAACGGCGATGCCGGTCTTGCCTACGGGATAGCCATGCTCTTCCTTGCACGAAACCTGGCAGGAGCCGCAGTTGGTGCAGTATTCGTAATCAATAAGAAGTCCGTAAGTCATCTTTTACACCAGCTTTCCGAATTTCTCCCAGACGAAGTCCATGTCGGTGTCGTAGGACTCGGACACGGGCTCGATGTTGCAGATCAGGCACTTGTTCGGCGCGCCGAAGCCCAGCTTGCCCATGTGACCGTTCGGGCACAGGTTGTTGATCTGGGAACGGAAGGTGCCGTACAGGTTCGGCTCGGAGCCGTCCTGCTCGGGGAACCACCAGCCGTGCTGGCCATGGACGGTCTTCTCGTCGACGACCTCAGAGACCTTAGCCTTCATGATAGCCTCGCCGAACATGTTCCACACGCGGACCCACTGGCCGTCAGCAATGTTGTACTTCTGAGCGGTGACAGGGTTGATCTCCAGCAGCGGGTTCGGGTTGAGCTCACGCAGATACGGGATCTGACGGTTCTCGGAGTGGAAGAATGCGGTAACGCGAGCGCCAGTGGTGAGGATGAGCGGGTACTCAGCCTTGGTTGCCTCGTCGATCTTCTCGCTGACGGGGCTGAACTCGGGCTCGAGGTAGAACGGCAGCGGATCCTCGCCGAACTGATGGTAAGCGGTGGACCAAAGCTCAACGCGGCCGGTCGGGGTTGCGAAGCCCGGCTTGCCGTCGGGACGCAGGAGGCCCTTCTCGTACTTGTAGTACTCGATCGGCACCTGAGCAACGACGCACTTGGAGACCTCATCGAAGGTCTTGCCGCCGTCGTTGACGCCAAGGCGGAATGCCTCGACGAGCTCGTGCTCGTTAGCCCACTTGGAGAAGCGCTCGGGATGGATGTACTTGCCGAGGCGGTATGCGAGCTCCATGTCGGAGGGCAGGTTGCCGCAGTCAACAGCCTTGTGCATGAAGCCAGCGGTAACGGTGCAAGGTGCGTAGTGCGTAAAGACGGTACCCTCGCGCTCAGCAACGGTTGCGATCGGGAGGAACAGGTCGCAGGTTGCCTGGATGGAGGCGTTCATGAATACGTCGATACCGATGCAGAACTCGAGAGCCTTGCAGAGGGCATCGTGCCAACGCTTCGGCTCCATGGAGGTGTTGGACAGCGGGTTGGATGCCATGTAGAAGCCCATGCGGATCGGGTAGGGCTTATCGGTCTCGAGAGCCTCGAGCATGAGGTCGACCTGAGAGTTGAGGATCATGTTGCAGTATGCGGGATACTGGTCCATGCCGATCATCTTCTTGAACAGCTCGTCCGGGATGCACTCCTTGTAGCCGAAGCCGAGCTCGTTGTGGCCGGCGTCAGCACCGGGCATCAGCTGGCCGCCCGGGCGGTCAAGGTTGCCGGTGATAGCCTGGAGAGCGATGATGCACTGGCTGTTCTGCATGCCGTCGGTCTTCTGGTCGACAGCGAGGCCCCACATGATAGCTGCGGGCTTAGCCTGAGCGTACATACGAGCAGCAGCGATGATCTTCTCAGCAGGGATCTGGCAGATCTCAGCAGCCTTCTCGACGGGCATGGTGGCGACGCGCTCAGCGAGCTGCTCGAAGCCGTAGCACCAGTACTCGACGAAGTCCTTATCGTAGAGCTCTTCCTTGATGATGATGTCGAGCATTGCCATTGCAAGAGCGGTGTCGGTGCCGGCACGCAGCTGCAGATGGATGTCAGCACGAGCGGAGAGCCAGTTGACGCGGGGGTCAACCTGGATCAGGCGGGTGCCACGACGCATTGCGTCGACGACGGAGTGGCCGAAGAAGCCGTCCGGGTTAGACTCGAGCGGAGCCTTGCCCCACATAACGATGCACTCGGTGAGCTCGTAGCGCTCGTCGTCCCAACGACCGGGCAGTGCGCCAGAGTAGTCCCACTCGGAGTAGGTAGAACCGGTGATGTAAGCTGCAGCAGCGAGACGCGGGGTGTAGCAAGCATAGCCGGACTGCATGTAGCAGTAGTTCGGAGTACCGAAAACCATGGTCGGGTAGAGGGACATGGTGCCACCCTCACGACCGGTACCGGACATACCGATGATGGACTCGGGGCCGTAGGTTGCGCAGATGCGCTCGTACTCAACCTTAACGATCTCGAATGCCTCTTCCCAAGAGCACTCGACCCAAGCATCAGCGTTACCACGCTCGGCGCGGTCGCGCTTCATGGGAGCGAAGATGCGAGCGGGGCTGTAGACATAATCCTTCAGAGCGATGCATCTGGGGCAAAGACGACCCTGGGTGACCGGATGGTTCTCGTCACCCTCAACCTTCTGAAGACGACCGTTCTCGTCAACATAGAGCTTGAGGCCGCATCCAACAGGATGGCATCCCGGAGGGGACCACGGGCAGGTACGGGTGACGGTCATGCCGTCCTCCTCGTAGCGCCAAGGCTTGCCGATGTCGTTAACATCGGAAAGAGAATCAAGCTTGACGACTGCAGCAGGCTTGTAATCTGCTAATTGCATGTTCTCACTCTCCTCATACTTTTTGCTTTCTTTCCACACAAGGATTCATCGACGTGTTCCCTCCTGTGGAAAGACCCCCTAGCAACCGCGTTTGCCAAACCCCAGCGCATTAGCCCCCCTGGGTGAATGGATACGAGGCCACACGGCGGCAACTTAGCCTGGATTCTAGGACGCACGGGGTTACTAAAACTATCGGGCACATAGTCCCATTCGCTTTTCACCCATCGGACAAGGAGTACTACTGAGTAGATCGGACTTTACAAAAGCCCACGTCAGAGCCTCAAACCATACTTTCTCATACCACCGCTCAACCTCATCGTTTTACAAAAGAAAAGGAGGCCGTAAAAACGGCCTCCCGCAACTGGATCGATTGGCTTTTAAGTGGCTTACTTACGAACGGAGGGGTTGCCCCAACGGTTCCAAACCTCAGCCATATCAGTGTCGAAATTCAAGTCCGTCGGCTCGATCTTGCAGATGAGGCACTTGTAAGGAGCACCGAATCCGAGCTTGCCAACATGGAAGTGGGGCATCAGATTATTGATGTTGGAACGCCAGATATCGTAGAGCACCGGCTCTTCGGAATCGGCCTCAGGGAACCAGAAACCATGCTGTGCAGCAACGAGGCCCGGGTACACCTGCTGGGTTACCTTCGCCTTGAGAACGCAGCTGCCGAACTGGTTCGTGAGACGGACCCACTGGCCATTGGTGATGCCATACTTGAGTGCATCCTCGGGATTGATCTCAACGATCGGATCGGGATTGATCTCACGCAGATACGGAATCTGCTTGCCCTCGGAGTGGAAGTAGCAGTAGGTACGAGCACCAGTGGTGAGGACCATCGGATACTCTTCCATGAGCTCGGGAGTGCGCATCGGACTGTACTGAGGCTCGTCGTAGTACGGCAGCGGATCCTCGCCGAACTGACGGAACATGGTGGAGTACAGCTCGACGCGGCCAGTCGGGGTGTTGAAGCCCGGCTTACCATCGGGACGCAGCTTGCCCGACTTGTACTTGTAGTAGGAAAGCGTCTCGGTCTTCTGATGCACAACCTCTTCGCGCAGTGCCTCGAAGGTGGTCTTGCCATTCAGACGATACTCCTCGAGGAACTCATAGTAATTAGCGAAGCGACCGAAATTGATGGGCATGCAGCGACGGCCAATCTCGTACATGATCTCGCAGTCGCCCTTGCCCTCGCCCACTGTGATGGACTTGTTGGCAACACCCATGGTGATGGGGGAAGCGCCATAGTGAGAGTAGACAACCGTGTCGTGCTCGACGGTGGACGAAAGCGGAAGGAAGAGCTCGCAGCAAGCCTGGATGGTAGGCGTCAGCCACACGTCAATGCCGAAACACCACTCCAGGTTCTGGTAAGCCTTGTGCCAACGTGCGGGCTGAGCGCAGTCAGTACCGGCAAGGCCGTTGCAATCCTCGAAACCGGCCATCTTGAATGCGTAGGGCTCGCCCGTCTCAAGCGCGTCGAGCACCATATCGCAATGGGCGTTCAGAACGAAGCTCACCATTGCGGGGTATTCCTTCAGACCGAGAATCTTGTTCTGAAGTGCCGGACCAAGCTCCTTCCAGCCAAAGCCAAGCTCGAGACCGTCGTTGACGTCGCCCACCAGCTGGCCGCCGGGAACGTCAACGTTGCCGGTAATAGCCTCAAGAGCGAGAATGCTGTGACCAGCCTGGGTGCCATTCGACTTCATATCGATAGCGAGACCCCAAGCAATCTGGGCCGGTTTAGCGGCTGCGTAGACGCGAGCAGCCTCGCGAATGAGATCTGCGTCAATGCCGCAAATCTCAGCTGCCTTCTCAGCAGGCATGGTGGCTACGCGCTCAGCGAGCTGATCAAAGCCATAGCACCACTTCTCGACGAACTCATGATCATACAGATCTTCGGAAATGATGACATCGAGCATGGCCATACCGAGTGCGGTATCGGTACCGGGGCGCAGGCGCAGATGATAGTCAGCACGAGTGGATGCCCACGTCACACGCGGGTCGATAACCATAAGCTTGGAACCACGACGCATCATATCGATAGCGGAATGGCCGAAGAGACCGTCACCGTTGGTAGGCAGCGGATCCTTGCCCCAGAAAACAATGAGTTCGGGAAGCGTGAACATCGGATCGTCGTAACGACCGGGCAGACCACCAGCATAGTCCATCTCAGGATAAGCAACACCCATCACGTAGGTGGTACCAGCAACACGAGGGATGTAGCAGGAGTAACCGCTCAGAGGCTGAGACGCATTCGGAGTACCGAGAGCAGCCTGAGCATATGCGGGCAGCATGGGACCACCCTCGCGGCCAGTTCCGCCCTGCATGAGGATGGACTCAGCGCCGTAGTTCTCCTTGTAGTAGGCGACCTTCTCGGCAATAGTGTCGAAGGCCTCTTCCCACGTAATGCGCTCCCACCTGTTCTTGCCGCGATCCTCACGAGCGCGCTTCATGGGGTACAGAATACGATCAGGGTTGTAGACGTAATCGCGAATAGTAAGGCAGCGTACGCAAAGGCGACCGCCCGTAACGGGATGATTCTCATCGCCCTCGATCTTCACCAGCTCGCCATCGGCGTTCACATACGTCTTGATACCGCAGCCAACCGGATGGCAGCCAGGCGGCGACCAGGCGCAACCGCGAGTTACGGTCAGGCCCTCTTCCTCATAACGCCACGGTTTGCCAAGGTCGGCAGTACCCTGTCCCTTAAACAGCTTCATGAAACCCCCTCGCTCCTTACCAAGTAATTCCTCGTCGCAAACAAAAAGGCGCGAAGAGCAACAAGCTCTACGCGCCATAATTCCTTAATCGGTAAAGGTCGAATCGTCCATAAGGCGAACCGAGAATTCGGCACAGCCCGAATAGGTATTCGGATCGATGACCACATACCAATGCGCTTCACGCGGAACGCGGAAGCGATAAGGCGAAGAGGTCAAGGTTCCCTGGAACGCCTTGCAGTCCTCCCCTGCCTTGTACAGTGCATAGTTATCAGCATCCATGATGCGCACCATCACCGCACGGGTAATGTTGACGATGATGCTCATTCCGGGGCCAGCCGGACCGAGATCGTACTCGATCTCGCGCGAACCCCAACCGCGACCGTCAGGTCCAAAATCATTCATTGGAATCCCCCTTCAGGTATTCGAGTTCAATAGCAAGCCAGCCCTTCGCCATCTGAGCAAGAGCGGGATAGAAGTCAACTTCAGCGCGCTGACCAATAGCGGCGGCAAACTGATCAATCCATACTGCAGGATGCTCTTCGATGAACTTAAGCTCCTCGTCGCGCAGTGCGGGGATCTCCTCGTACTCGCCATCACGCAGGTATGCGATCTCGCATCCAACCAGATACTGGAGGTACTCGAACTCGCAAGCCATATGATCGTCGGCCAGAATGCGCGGCTTGCTGGGCTTGAAACCATGTGCGCGATAGTTAAGGGTTACACCTTCGACCAGACCACTCGTGAGCGTCTTCTTGCCAGAAGTGTACACAGACTCATACGGATAAGCCGCACGCAGCTTCTCCTCATCATCGCTGGAGTTAGGATCGGTTCCGTAGCCAAGGAACGTGTTCACGTAATCGATGGCAAGCTCAGACTTCTTTTTGGCGACATCCTCGACGCCATCGAGATAAGTGCGAATACGACCGTAACCCTCATCGAAGTCAGCCTGTCCAACAGGCTCAACCGCCGGGCTTTCGCAGAGATCGGAAAGGAGCTCTTTGTCGATCTCCTCGCGGAACAAACGCGAGATGATAGCGTAGTTTTCGTAGCGATCTTCAAGCTCTTCCTCAAAGGCAGCACCCTTTGCTTTCAGAGCCTCGATCCTTGCTTCTCCCATACATACCCCC
>JAFYTB010000208.1 GCA_017559045.1 Eggerthellaceae bacterium
CTTGCCCTTCGGGTCGAAGTCAGAGCCGCCCTTGCCGCCGCCCATGGGAAGCGTGGTAAGGCTGTTCTTGAAGATCTGCTCAAAGCCGAGGAACTTGACGATGCCCAGGTTGACGGACGGATGAAGGCGGATGCCGCCCTTGTAGGGTCCGATTGCGCTGTTGTACTGAACGCGATAGCCACGATTCACGTGAACCTGACCCTGGTCGTCAACCCAAGGAACACGGAACATGATCACACGCTCGGGCTCGACGATGCGCTCGAGAAGGCCGGCCTTCTCATATTCGGGATGAGCAGCGATAACGGGCTCGAGGGACTGAAGGACCTCGGTCACGGCCTGAATGAACTCAGGCTCGTTGGCATTCTTTGCCTTAACCTGCTCAATTACTCGCTCGACATAAGTCATGGAATACCTCCTGACGATGATGATGCAAACTGGGCTCAACGCAAGAAATAACGAAACGCCAGT
Source organism: Eggerthellaceae bacterium (assembly GCA_017559045.1). GTDB lineage: Bacteria > Actinomycetota > Coriobacteriia > Coriobacteriales > Eggerthellaceae > RGIG3135. The sequence goes on from JAFYTB010000208.1 coordinate 469, forward strand.
TGCTTGGTGCGTCGTGATTATAGAGTGAAGGACTAATTCGCTCCTCGATTTTTAATAAGGAGGAAACAGACAAACCGCCCAGCGGAAACCAGGACCTCCGGGAGCTAGCGAGCCTACTCGCAAAGCCTCTCAAATGCAATGCGATCCGGCGTGCCCTCACCTGCATGGGAAATGAAGATGGTTCCGCATTCGGCAAAGCCCATGCGACCGCAGAGACCACGCATGACAACATTGCCAGGATGAGTGTCGATACGTACCGATTCGGCACCCTGAGCAAGCGCCAAACGCATCGCCTCATCGATGGCAAACTTTGCAACTCCCCTACCTCGAGCAGCGTCGCAGATAGCAATACGATGGACGCAGGCATAGCGAGGCTCCGCGGAGTTGCTATCGGTAAGCCAAGCGCCTTCAATCACGTCATAGGTAGGCTCACCGTCGAAGGTCAGCATGAACGTTCCGAGAATAGTCCCTTCGTCTTCGATCACATAGCTCTGGCCATTTTCGACATCGGTTTCAATAGTCTCACGGAAGGGATATCCGGCCTGCCACTGGTCAATGCCAAGCGTGGCAATGGCGCGACGACCCTCAGCCAAAACATCCATGACCCTATCGATATCGACGTTCGTCGTCTTTCTCACCTGCATACGCAAGGCCCCTTCCCATCAAGCAGCAACTACTGCGAGTCTTTTTCCAACATACGCTTCACGAAGGCGCCGGTATAGCTGCCTTCAACCTGAGCAACCTCCTCAGGCGTGCCGGACGCGACGATAGAGCCGCCCCTTATGCCGCCCTCAGGACCCAAGTCGACAATGTGATCTGCGCATTTGATCACATCGAGATTGTGTTCGATGATGAGCACGGTGTTTCCCGTATCCACCAATCGCTGCAGAACGCCAAGCAGCTGCCTTACATCCTCGAAATGCAAGCCCGTCGTCGGCTCATCAAGGATATAGAAGGTCTTGCCCGTTGCGCGTTTCTGGAGCTCACTCGCCAGCTTAACACGCTGGGCTTCGCCACCCGACAACGTGGTAGCGGGCTGACCAAGACGAATGTAACCAAGACCGACATCGAAGAGCGTTTGAAGCTTTCTCTTGATGGCAGGGATGTTCTCGAAGAAAGAGAGGGCATCCTCAACCGTCATCGCAAGAACATCGGCGATGCTCTTGCCGCGATACGTTACCTGCAGCGTTTCGCGATTGTAACGATCGCCATGGCAAACCTCACAAGGCACGTAGATATCGGGGAGGAAGTGCATCTCGATCTTAATCTGACCGTCGCCCTTGCAGGCCTCACAGCGACCACCGCTCACGTTAAAGCTGAAGCGACCAGGGGAATAGCCGCGAGCTTTCGACTCCTGAGTGGATGCGTAGAGAGATCGGATATCATCCCAAAGCCCAATGTAGGTAGCAGGGTTGGAACGAGGCGTTCGCCCAATGGGACTCTGGTCGATATTGATCACTTTATCGAGCAGGTCAACTCCAGTGAGCTTATGATACCCACCCGTACGACGGTGCGCGTAATTAAGGCGGTTAGCCAAAGCAGGAGCAAGCGTGTCAGTAACAAGCGAGCTCTTTCCAGAACCGGAAACACCCGTGACAACCGTCAAAGTTCCAATGGGAACTTCAAGAGTCACATCGCGCAGATTGTTTTCGGAAGCACCCGTAAGCACGAGGGATCCTCGATTCGGCTTTCTGCGCGTTGCCGGAACTTCGATAGAGCGACGACCCGAAAGATAATCGGCCGTAAGCGACCCCTCCGCAAGCAGAATCTGCTCGGGAGTGCCCGCAGCAACGACCTGTCCACCACGCTCTCCCGCACCAGGGCCCATGTCGACAACAAAATCTGCAGCGCGAATAGTGTCTTCATCGTGCTCGACGACGACAACCGTGTTGCCAAGATCACGAAGACGCTCAAGCGTAGCGATAAGACGCTCGTTGTCTCTCTGATGAAGACCAATGGACGGCTCGTCAAGGATATAGAGCACACCCATGAGGCCCGCTCCAATCTGCGTGGCCAAACGAATGCGCTGAGCCTCGCCACCCGACAGCGTGGCGGTAGCGCGCTCGAGCGTCAGGTAATCAAGACCCACATCTACAAGGAAGCGAAGGCGGGCTTTGATCTCCTTGACGATGGGACCTGCGATAAATTCATCAGAGCCCTCAAACGACAGACCCTCAAAGAATGCGAGCGCATCGGCAGCGGAAAGCTCGGTAGCATCGTGAATGGACTTTCCTCCCACGGTGACAGAGAGAATCTCCGGCTTAAGCCTTCGTCCTCCGCAGGCATGGCAGTCGATGGTTGCAAAATACGCCCCTAGCTTCTCACGCTGGGCGTCGCTCTGCGCCTCCTGATATTTACGGGAAATAGCCTCGAGGACACCCTCCCACTCGATATACCAATAGGTTTCACGACCGTCGACGGTCACGTAGTCAACACGGATCTTTTCTTTGCCAAGACCGTAGAGAATGGCCTTTCGGGCGGCTTGGGGCATATCCTCCCAAGCAGTGTTCTCGGCAACGCCCATATGCTTGGCGACAGCCTGTAAAACCTGAGGATAGTAGTTACCCGACTTGAAGGGAGCAACCGCACCCTCCTCGATGGAAAGCGAGGGATCCGGAATAACAAGGCTGGAATCGACTTCGTTCTTGCTGCCAATGCCCAGGCATTCGGGACAAGCTCCATACGGCGCATTAAAGGAGAAGTCGCGAGGCTGCAGTTCATCCATCGAATAACCGTGCTCAGGACAGGCAAGAGCCAGAGAATAGAGATATTCTCCAGGCGGTAAGCTTCCCTTCGCTCCCGACGAACGCGAAACAGCCTCGGTTGACTCTGGCTTGTTCTTGTCGATAACCTGAACGAGAACACGGCCCTCGGCGAGCTTGGTAGCAAGCTCCACCGCTTCCGCGATACGGCTGGTAGCCGAAGCCTTCAGGCTCACGCGGTCGACCACAACCTCGATAAAATGCTTGATTTTCTTATTCAGCGTAAGAGGCTCCGCCTCGAGCTTGATGATTTCGCCATCGACGCGAACTCGAGAGAAGCCCTCCTTTTGAAGATCGGCAAAAAGCTTGGTGAACTCGCCCTTGCGGCCCTCGACAACGGGCGCCATGATGATCGCCTTCGTAGACTCATCAGTTGCAAGACGCAGAATTTCATCAGTAACCTGGTCGGTGGTTTGCTTTTTGATCTCGCGACCGCACTCAGGACAATGCGGAATGCCCACTCGCGCGTAAAGCAGACGCAGATAGTCGTAAATCTCAGTGGTAGTACCCACCGTAGAGCGAGGGTTCTTGCTGGTGGTTTTCTGATCAATGGAAACCGCGGGCGACAAACCGTCGATGCTGTCGAGATCAGGTTTGCTCATCTGGCCGAGAAACATGCGCGCATAGCTGGAAAGGCTCTCGACATAGCGGCGCTGACCCTCGGCATACATGGTGTCAAAGGCGAGACTTGATTTACCAGATCCCGAAAGACCGGTGATGACAACCAGCTTATCGCGAGGGATGGTGAGATCAACATTTTTGAGGTTGTGCTCGCGAGCGCCCTTAATAACGATTTCCTGTTGGCCCATAGCTGCTCAGCCAGCCCCTTCCAACGTAAACCCCGGCCTTATCGACCATCGGGCTTCATGATGCATGCTTCTATCTTAGAGCATGCATTGTACCCTACCGAAAGGCTCAGTTGACTGGAAAAGAACTTTTGTTCGTATATTAGGCAGAGATACGGCGAGCACACAAGACCGCGCCTCAACTTCGGGCTTCGAGAGAAAGGCCAGGGCGAGAGCCCCTCACAAATAGAAAGGCAGGAATGAGAGGACGGTGAGAGCGGCGGCAAACAATGTTTTTGCTTTCTTCTTGCTCATGGGCGACAACCTCCTTGATTTCGGTTCACCCATGATGCCAAGTAGAAGTAAGGGAAGCAGCGAGCAACGAATACCTGAAGATTGACGGTCACACCATCGACACCCTGCGGACGGATTCAGGCCGAACCACCCGACAACCGCAGACAATCAAGCGCATCAGATGGCCAACTCGCAGAATGCAAGCATTGGCTAAGCGCGGGGATGCGCTTGGGAATGCGCTGACTTCAGTCTCTCGATGCTGACGTGCGTGTATATCTGCGTGGTTGAAAGGCTTGCATGACCGAGCATCTCCTGCACGCTTCTCAGGTTCGCTCCCCCGGAAAGCATATCGGTCGCAAAGGTATGACGCATGTCGTGCGGCGTAAGGTCGTCGGGAAGACCCGCAGCGCGAATGCTCGCCTTGAACATGCGGCGAATCGCATCGGTACCCATCTGGTTACCACGAGAAGAAACGAAGAACCATTCGCTCTGCTTCCCATTAAGCAAGTTCTGACGAGCACTCAGATAGTATGTTCGCATCGCCTCGAGCGCCATATCGTGCAGCGGGATGATACGCTCCTTCGACCCCTTACCGAAGACCTTCACCTGTCCAAGCTCGAAATCAACTCCATCAACCGTCAGTCCCGATGCCTCCGAAACACGGGCGCCACATGCATAGAGAAACTCGAGCAATGCAAGGTTTCTCATATCCTCATCAGATTGTTTGCGAGAACCACCTTCACCATCGCTTGACGCATAAAGCCCCAGGAGACGAACCATTTCCTCGGGTCGGATCACCTTCGGAAGACGCTTGGGAACCTTAGGACCTTGCAACACGCTGGCCGGATCGTCAGCAATAACATCATTCAAGTTAAGCCAGCGATAAAAGGCCCTAATAGACGAGAGCCTCCTGTTGATGGTCGTACGCTGATAGCGAGCCCTATCGAGCTCACCAAGGTAGCGCCTGAGGATCTTGTGATGGACGGTCAGAGGATTGAGCTTATTTCTCTGGGCCCAGCGAAGAAAATCCTCAAGGTCGATGCGATAGGCGCGAATGGTGTGCTCGGAAGCATTTCGCTCAAACGACAGATCTCGATAGAATGCGTCAAGATACTCAAAACAAGGCAGGGGTCCCCGACCGACATCGATCGGAGACCCCATAGAAGAAGCCGCATTATTCTGCGACTCAGGCATTCAAACCCTCGTTCAACTCGCCAGAAGCCTCAAGTTGAACAGCGGAAACAGCCCCACCGACAACAAGGCCAGCGTCCTTGAGGGACTGCAGATAGACGGCGAGAGCGGCGGAACCACGCTCTGCGTATGCGGCATATCTGTCTCGCTTATTGCGAACCTTCTGCTCAAGCGGCTCGATGATGCCGAAATTCACATGCATCGGCTGATAGTCAACGGTATCCGGATTGGTTGCATAAGCAAGAAGAGCTCCGTAGACCGTCTGTTCGGGCAACTTAGGAAGCGCCACACCCGACAGATCAGCAGCGACAGCAAGCGCAACGTGAAGACCAGATCGAATAGCCTCGCAGTAGCCCTCGGTACCAGAAAGCTGACCAGCCACATATACAGGAACCGGCAATTTACGAGCCTCTGCAGAAATCAGACGACCGTGGTCATCGAGAAGCTGAGGCGCGTTGATGAAGGTGTTCCTGTGCATCACTCCGTAGCGAGCAAACTCAGCGTTCTCCAGACCAGGGATCATGGAGAAGACACGACGCTGCTCGGGGAACGTGAGATTCGTCTGGAAACCAACCAGGTTATAGCAAGAGCCATGAACATCCTCAGCGCGAAGCTGAAGGGCAGCCCACGGACGACGGCCTGTTCGAGGATCGGTAAGACCGACAGGCTTCATAGTGCCGAAACGAGGAGCGTCGTAACCAGCACGAGCGACCTCTTCAATAGGCTGACATGCCTGGAAAAGGTCCTTCTGCTCGAAGTCCTTCTTAATGACGCGATCAGCAGAGAGGAGTGCATCGATGAATGCTTCGTACTCCTCGCGAGTAAAAGGCGCATTGAGATAATCGCCCTCGCCGTCTTCGTAGCGACTCTGGCTGAACAGTTTCTCATGATCAAGGGAATCGGCCATGACAACGGGTGCAGCGGCATCGTAAAACGCCATGTGCTCAGAACCCGTCAGAGCCATGAGCGATGCCGAGAGAGCATCGGATGTAAGCGGACCCGACGCGAGCACAACCGCATCGACTCCGACGCATTCGGCCTCAATATCAAGAGCCTCACGACGCTCAACAGTGATAAGCGGATGATTCTCAACCTTCTCGGTAACGTCGGCCGCAAACTTCTCACGATCAACGGCAAGAGCACCGCCTGCAGCAACCTGATTGCGAAGAGCCGCCGCATACACATAGGAACCGAGAGCGGCAAGCTCAGCCTTCAACATGCCCGCAGCGCTATCGGATTTCATGCTCTTAAGCGAATTGGAGCAGACAAGCTCGGCAAAGCCGGAACCCTTGTGAACAGGCGTACCCACAACAGGGCGCATTTCGATAAGACGAACCGCAAAACCGCGTTCCGCCAGCTGAAGGGCGGCCTCACTACCAGCAAGACCGCCACCTATGATGATGATTTTCTTTTCCATGCTGGTCAGCATACCAGAGAAGTTACACACCTCGCACTCCGATTCCGCAAACTCATCCACGCTTACATTTAATGCTCACCAACACACGGCCCATAGCTTCCGTCAGGATATTGGGCTATCAACTTTAGCTTACGCATCTCCGCAAGCCATACCATGAGCACCGCAGGCGTAACTCCACTTCCTGGACAGCCTGAGGCGACAGCATAAAGCCGATCCATGCTCGCCTGCTCGGAAGTCAGCAAAGCAGAAAGCACCTCGTGAACACCATCCCCAATTGCAGCTCGCGCGGCATCGCAGTTAACGGCATCCGAGGTAAGCGATTCCAAATCATCCCGGCCCGAAGCGCAAAACCCCTCCACCTTCTCCTGCTTCAAGCGCCCGAACAGACCGAACAATGCGTCCTCAAAGCTTTCATCGTCGACAACAGGATGTGCGCCCTGGTACAGAAGACGGTTTGCGCCGCGTGAGTTCTTTGAAGTGATGGCACCCGGAACAACTAGCACCTCCCTACCCTGAGAGAGCGCTGCATCGGCTGTCGAAAAGGTTCCCGAAGGCAACCCCGCCTCAACGATCAACGTAGCCCTCGATAAGCCGGATATGATCCTGTTTCGCTCCCTAAATGCATACGGCAAAGGAGGCACATTCCAGTCGTGCTCAGAGAGCAAGACTCCTCCGCCGCCCACTATCCGACGAAACAAATCTTTGTGCTCGGCGGGATACGGCTTGTCTATACCACCGCCAAGAACAGCAACCGTCTTACCACCGCAGGTCAAAGCAGCCTCGTGTGCAGCCGCATCGCAACCACGCGCACCACCCGACACGATGGTTATACCCCGACTGGCAGCCATGCCAGCAAATCGTTTAGCGCAACCAATTCCATAAGGCGTAGCCCGACGAGCACCCACGACCGCCAGCCCCTCTTCAAGGGACTCCAGATCACCCAAAACATACAGACGCTTCGGGGGACGGCTTATCGTCCGCAGCGAGGCTGGATAGCGAGCATCGTCAATATCGAGCTCATAACGCGGCCCGTCGATAATTCCCGACGTAGAGAAAGCGTCGACCCTTTGCGCCATCATCCCCCCACTCCTTCGCGAATACGATACCCAAGCGCCTCGGCCACGCAATCACGATCAACTCTCTCCTTGCGAGCAAGATCGGCTATCGTTCGCGCCACGCTCAAGGTTCTTACTATCGAGCGACCGCTCATATCGTTAAGACTTGCCATCTGCTCCAAGAAAAGCCTGTCTTCCTCCGAGAGCCCACAAGATGCAATGACGGCGTGAGGCTTTGAAGGCAAATCCCCGGATAAGCCATCACGCATTCGTCTCCACGCCGCAAATTCCCGTGCCTCCATGACGCCTTCACGCAGCGTTGACGAATCGGTGCCTGGACCTGCAGAAACAAACGAATCGGGTGAAATGCGCCTAATATCGAGATGGATGTCGATTCTGTCCATCAAAGGCCCACCAATGCGTGACTGATACTGCCTGATCTGAGGAATGGTGCACGTACACGGCTTTTCGTCACCGAAATACCCACAGGCGCACGGGTTAGATGCAGCGATGAGAGCAAACCTGGCGGGAAAGGTTATGTTTCCATCGGCTCGAGCCAAAGAAACTCGCCCGCTCTCCATAGGCTGGCGCATGCCCTGCAACACAGCTGGCTTAAACTCCGCGAGCTCATCAAGAAACAGGGTGCCATGATGGGCCAAGGATATCTCACCCGGCCGAAGCGGGTTGCCACCACCAATCAAGCCTGCCGTCGTTATGCTGTGATGAGGGCTGCGAAACGGTCGTCGACCGGCCAAGATACCATCAACCGGCTCCCCAGCTACTGAATGGATCACCGCCGCCTCCAAGGCCTCATCTCGCTCGAGCGGAGGCAAAATGGTTCCCATCCGAGAAGCCAGCATGGTCTTTCCGGCTCCCGGAGGCCCCATCATCAGCACCCCATGATTACCTGCAGCTGCAATTTGAAGAGCTCGTTTTGCGATCTCCTGTCCGCAGATATCTCCAAAATCAAGCGGCTCCTCCGACATGCCTCCAGAGGATGCACCCGAAGAACCCGGAAGGATGAGGCCGTAGACAGCATCAGCGAGGTCTTCTTCAAAAACCTCAGCGCATCGCGCAAGGTGCGCAAGATGATCAAACCCATATTGCAGAAGACCGTCGATCGGCATCGCATCACTTTTACTCGAGCAAACGAGATCGAGTCTGAATTCACGAGCGCAAACACCAAACGCAAGTGTTCCGGGAACGGGCCTCACACATCCATCAAGCCCCAACTCCCCCACAATAAGCTTGCCCTCAGAAAGGCTTCGTGGAATTTGACCCGTGGCGGTCAGAATGCCCATCGCAATAGGAAGATCAAAACCTGAGCCAACTTTCTTCAGGTTGCTCGGCGCAAGATTCACCACAATTCGCTCGTTCGGCATCGAAAATCCCGATGATTTCAACGCGGCACGAACCCGCTCCTTCGCCTCCTGAACGGCAACGTCAGGCATGCCGACAACATGAACACCCGGCAACCCAGAAAGGACGGCGACCTCAACCTCAACAAGAAATGCCTCGACACCTCGTATTGCGGCGCTCGCAATACTGCAGTTTCCTCCCATGGGAAACCCTACGCGACCGAGAAGGCGGAAATGTGGTGGCGAATAAGCGCTCGATCTTCTGAGACAACGACAATGCTGATGACATCAAAGCGCACCGAAAGATCAACCACCTCATAGCTTTTCAAGAACTCGAGGGCAATCTTCTCATAGTGCGTGCGTTTATCCGCATTCACCGCCTCAGCCGGAAAGCCTTTCTGGCAATCCTTCCTCGTCTTAACCTCGACAAAGATAAGGGTCTCTTCATCGCGAGCGATGATATCCACTTCGCCCGCATAGCACTTCCAATTTCTCTCGACGATGTCGTAGCCTCTTTTGACAAGAAAGCGTGCCGCAGCCTCTTCCCCGCGAGCACCGAGCTCTTTATTGCGCTTACCCCGTTTGTGCGGACGACCCTCTTTTTGGCGCACACGATCGCAACCCTCGTCGTGCTCAGTAGGCTCATCGTAGGAGGATCCGACTCTATCGGCGCAACTGCACTCCTCGTCACTGTAACCGTACTTCACGTCGCAGCGGATTTTTCTCTTTTCCATTCCTGCGTCTCCCTTCTCACTGACGCAGGAATCCTAGCAAGCCTTATTCCGGA
>JAFYTB010000209.1 GCA_017559045.1 Eggerthellaceae bacterium
ACGAGCTAGCCGCGTCGAAGGCCCGGGCCATCGAATATAACGAGCATCTTGCTGATACGGGGAATGTTTGGGTTCTTTCGGATAAGCGAAAGGCTGATTACGAGAGCCAGCTTGTCGTCGAGGGCTCTGACATTATGGGCTACGTTGAGGTCCCCTCGATTGGCTGCACGCTGCCCATCTATCATGGAACAGATGAAGCCGTGCTGCAGATTGGAGCGGGGCATATTGAGGGAAGCTCGCTCCCCGTAGGGGGAACAAGCGCGCATAGCGTGCTCTCCGGACATCGCGGCCTTCCCTCAGCAAAGCTATTCACCGACCTTGACAAGCTGGTTGAGGGCGACGGTTTTGTTTTGAGGATCCTTGGCGAGACGCTGCATTATGAGGTTGATCAAATTCTCGTTGTGGAGCCTCATGAAGTCGAACCCTTGAATATCGTCGAGGGTGAATACTACTGCACACTGGTGACTTGTACGCCATACAGTGTGAATACGCATCGCTTACTTGTCAGGGGGCATAGAGTCGCTGAGACGGGCGACGCATCTGCAATCGTTGCAGCTGATGCGATCATGATCGATGCCGACATCGTTGCGACATGTATCGCCGCGCCGTTGCTGGCTATTCTCTTCGTAGTGGCCATGACAACGGGCGGAAAGGGTAGGACCCGAAGGTGAGAACCATGGAGGTTTCGCATATGACTTCACAAGGCGCCTACGCGGGAATGCGCGCATCATCGGGGCGTTCGCGCCTCGCTCCAGCCATATACGCAGTGGCCGTCGTGATGCTGTCGTTTCTCACCTTGCTGGCGAGCCTTCTCCTGCCTTCATACGCTTTGGCATCAGAAGGCGGTGGAGCTGGAGAGTCCGATGAGAGCGGCATCGTGCTTGCCGTTTATAACTTGCATCAGGGATTCGTCGGTTCCGGTTGTCGGGTCGAACTCCATCGTATTGGCAGCATTGGATCTGACGGTTCTCTGATTCCTGAGGAAAGTTTTAAAGCTTACAACGTACGTTGGGACGTTTCCGACTCATCCTCGTTGCGTGCTCTCGCCGATACGCTTGAGGGTTACATTGTGCGCGATGATATCGAACCGACCGACGTCGGCACTACAGACGCGAACGGCGTGATTGTGTTTCCCTATACGCTTAATGAGCTCGACGAAGGTTATTATCTCGTTATCATTGAGCGCATGGTGACCGAGACGGAGGTGTATGTCTCCCTGCCGGCGCTGTTGCCCCTCACCAAGGATGGTGGACGTCAGGGGATCACGCCGAAGAGCGAAGTGTACAGCCTGACCGATGTAGCGAAGATTGAAGCTGTGAAGATTTGGGAGGGCGGCGATCCGGTTGTCGATCAGGTCGTAGCCCAGCTTCTTCGCGACGGCGAGGTTGTCGACGAGGTGGTCCTCTCTGAGGCGAATGGCTGGCGCCATGCGTGGGAGAACCTCTCGGTCGTCCACCAATGGGATGTAGTCGAGAAGATTGTGCCTGATGGATGCCTGGTCAGGGTGCTGAGGAGTGATTTCGACCACTCCATCGTAAATACGATTATCGATCAGCCAACTCCGCCCACACCGCCCGAGAATGAGGGTACACCGCCGAAACTGCCCCAGACGGGTGTCTTGTGGTGGCCTGTGCCAGTGCTTTTTGCAATCGGCATTCTTTGTCTAGGAGTAGGCTTTACAAGGGCAAGGCGAAGCTAGCGTGCGCAGGTATGTGAGTGCGTGGACGGTACTTGGGACGCTGTTCCTTACAGCCGCATTGGCGTTAGCGGGCTACAACCTTGCATGTGACCGCCTGGCGGAGGAGGCTTCTGAAAGAACGCTCGAACAGTTGGACAACGGCGCGATCGAAGGGGAGAACGTACCGACGTCGGTTGCATCTTCAAGGGATTTTCCATCTGATGTGCCCTTACCTGTCAAGAAGGTCGACGATAACTTCTACGTGGGCACTCTGCGTATTCCTTCGCTAGGGCTTGAGCTTCCTGTTATGGAGGAGTGGTCTTACGAGGGGCTGCGTGTCGCGCCTTGCCGTTACGCCGGGTCAGCATATGCAGGCGACATGGTTATTGCCGCCCACAGCTATACCTCTCACTTCGGAAGGCTCTCTTCGATCTCCTACGGTGACGAGGTAAGTTTCGCTGACGTGTGCGGTAACGTGTTTGTATACAAGGTCGTTAGCGTCGAGGAACTGCAGAGCACCGACGTTGGTGCCATGGTTCAAAGCGAATGGGAGCTCACGCTGTTCACCTGCACGTTCGACGGCTCGGCGCGTGTAGCAGTGCGCTGCGATGAGATCGTCTTCTAAATTGAAGATATACTATGCAGGAGGCCGTGGGTTGCGAACGGTCTTTCATCTAAATTATTTATCATCGCCCTCGCGCTTAAGGAGGCCTCGTTGGCTAAGGCGAATAAGAACCTGAAGAAACTCGGCCGAGCTGGTCTGCTCGAGCTGCTGGTCGAGCATTCTAAGGAGATAGAGATCCTGAGGGCCGAGCTCGAAGAATCTGAGGCGGCACGCGTCCAGCTGGAAGCCGAGCTCGATGCGCTTTTGCAGGAGCAGGCCGATCATGCCGTCGAGAGCGAGGAGGCCGTGCGCCGCGTGATGGCTGGGGCAAGCCAGGCGGCAGAAAGTCTTCTCGAGCAAGGAAGGCTCGAGGCGAGTGCGCTCGTTAATCAAGCGCGTCTCGAGGCCGAAGCCGTCGTGCGCGAGGCCAACGAGGAGGCGGCCGTCATCAGGAAATACGCCAAGCTGGTTCTTGCCGATGCGCGAGGGGAGGCCGGTGAGCTCGAGCGCGCTGCGAGGCGTTCGAGCGACGAGCTTCTTGCCGAGACGCGTCGGAAATGCTCGAGCTTGTTCGATCGGGCTCAGGCCGAAATCGATGCGTTGTTTGACGAGGCTGGCTTTGAGGCTTCAAGGAGCCGGCGATGAAGGCGGGAGGCGACAATTTCGAGGCGATCGACCCCATGGGCAATCCCGCGCCGACCGATCCAGTCGGACCTACCTCTCTCTCCACGTTTGTCTATCGCGATCTTCCTACACTCGGCGAGCTCGAGGCTGAACTAAACCGTGTGCGCGGCAAACGCAGGTTCCGAAAAGCGATG
>JAFYTB010000210.1 GCA_017559045.1 Eggerthellaceae bacterium
CTTTTTGTCCTATAAGCCTCACATTTTCGCGAAAATGTGACAGTAGCTACGAGCCCATCCGCCCCTCAACCGACACACCCGCCGCCCCTTATGTTGGTGAACTTAGAATCCGAGGTGGGCGAGAAGGCCGCGGCAGCCAGCGAGCACGTCGTCGTAGGTTGCTTCGAAGTCTCCCGTATACCAGGGGTCGGCTACGTCGCCGGTTTCGCCTGCAAACTCAAGCAGCTTATACAGCTTGCCGTCGGCGGCGCTGCCCAGCATACGGCGCATGTTTCGCATGTTGGCCTCGTCCATGCCGATGAGGTAGTCCCATGCGTTGGCGTCTCCGCCGCGCAGGCGTCGGGCGGCACGTCGCTCGTAAGGGACGCCCATTCGATCGAGCATACGCTTGGTTCCGTGATGCACGTCGTTGCCGATCTCTTCGGCGCTGGTCGCTGCTGATGCGATCACGAACCAGTCTTCCAGTCCCTTGTCGCGCACCAAGTCCTTCATGACGAACTCGGCCATGGGCGATCTACAAATATTGCCGTGGCAAACGAAGAGTACGCGGATAGGTTCCATGGTTTCCTCCATCCTCTTTTTCTATGAGAATATCATCTCTGCCATACGTTTTTCTTCATAATCCGAGACCCTGTGATATCATACTCGGTTGGTGTTTCGCACTAAGGCATACGTGTGCCTAGAGCTGAGGCGGAGGGCGAATCCGCAGGGCCATGCGAAACCTTGAAGTGAAAAACGCAGAAGGGACCTTTATGTCTGGACATTCTAAATGGGCAACAACGAAGCATCGCAAGGCTGCGCAGGACGCAAAGCGCTCGGCCTTGTTCTCCAAGCTCTCTCGTAACATCACGGTAGCAGCTAAGGAGGGCGGTGACCCGAACCCTGAGAATAACGCATCCCTGGCTGCTGCTATCGATAAGGCAAAGGGCTACTCCCTGCCGAAGGACAAGATCAAGGCCGCTATCGACAAGGCTTTCGGCTCCGGCAAGGACGCTGCAAACTACGAGACCGTCGTCTATGAGGGTTACGGCCCGGCTGGCATCGCAGTGTACTGCGAGGCTCTGACCGACAACCGCAACCGCACCGCTGCTGACGTTCGCGCAGCTTTCAACCATCATGGTGGCAACCTCGGCACCTCTGGCTCCGTTGCATTCCAGTTCGAGCGCAAGGGCCAGATCATGATTCTGAAGACCATCGAGGGCGACGGCAAGAAGATCGCCGACCGTCCGAACGGTGCTGCTGGCGATGCTGACGAGTTCGAGATGCTGCTGCTCGAGGTTGGCGCTGACGACTACGAGGACGCCGACGAGGAGTGGATCGTCTACACCGATCCGTCCGAGCTCATGGCTGTTAAGAAGGCTCTCGAGGAGAACGGCGTCGAGGTTAAGGGCGCTGAAATGACCATGGAGGCTACCACGCCTACCGCTGTTTCCGTCAACGACGCTAAGAAGGTTATGCGCCTCATCGATCGTCTTGAGGAGCTCGAGGATCTTCAGAACGTCTACCACACGATGGATATCACCGACGAAATCGCCGAGGCTCTCGACGAATAATCGAATCTAAGCAAACGGGGCGCAAGCGAGCGCCCCGTTCTACTTAAAGTCAGTTGGGTGAGCAATTAATAACGCGTTACATCTCTCACCGAACTTTTATTTACACGGCACCTCTTGCTATGGTATGCGTGAGGTACGTGATGTGTTGAATTCTAACTATAGGGAGGCTTCTCTATGACCCGTATGGTTGGTACCGTTTCCCGCGGCCTGCGTGCCCCCATTATTCGTGCCAATGACGACCTGGTTCAGATTGTCACCGACACGGTGCTCGAGGCGGCTCGTCAGGATGTCGACGGCTTCGAGGTGCGCGACCGTGATATTGTTGCAATGACCGAGGCCATCGTGGCTCGTGCTCAGGGCAACTATGTAAGCGTCGATGATATTGCCGAGGATGTTCGCGCCAAGCTTGGCGGCGAGACCATCGGCGTCATCTTCCCCATTCTTTCCCGCAATCGCTTCGCTATCTGCCTGCGCGGTATCGCTGCAGGTGCGAAGAAGGTTGTTCTTCAGCTTTCCTATCCTTCTGACGAGGTTGGAAACCATCTGATCGATTTCGACATCATGGACGAGAAGGGCGTCGATCCTTATAAGGACGTTCTGTCCCTCGAGCAGTATCGCGAGCTCTTCGGCTGCAACCTTCATCCGTTCACGGGTGTCGACTACGTCGAGTACTACGAGCAGATCATCCGCGAGGCCGGCGCTGAGGCTGAGATCATCTTCGCCAACGACCCGCGCGCTATCCTCGACTACGCCAAGGATGTTCTGCACTGCGATATCCATACTCGCGCTCGCACCAAGCGTCTGCTGCAGACCGCTGGTGGCGGCCGCATCCTCGGTCTCGATGAGATCATGACCGAGTCCGTTAACGGCTCCGGCTTCAACGCTCAGTACGGCCTGCTCGGCAGCAACAAGGCAACCGAGGACACCGTCAAGCTCTTCCCGCGTGACTGCCAGGCTCTGGTCGAGGATATCCAGGCTAAGATCCTTGCCGAGACCGGCAAGTGCGTCGAGGTTATGGTGTACGGCGACGGCGCCTTCAAAGATCCGGTTGGCAAGATCTGGGAGCTGGCTGATCCGGTCGTTTCTCCGGCTCACACCGCAGGTCTCGAGGGTACGCCCAACGAGCTTAAGCTGAAGTACCTGGCCGACAACGACTTTGCCGAGCTTTCCGGCGAGGCTCTGCGCGACGCCATCAAGGCTGAGATCGTCAAGAAGGACGACAACCTGGTCGGCAACATGGCTTCCGAGGGAACCACGCCGCGTCGTCTGACCGACCTCATCGGCTCTCTGTGCGACCTGACCTCTGGTTCTGGCGACAAGGGTACCCCCGTCGTTTACATCCAGGGTTACTTCGACAACTACACCACCGAGTAATCGGTTTCGGCTGCTAGTTTGCAGCTGGTGATTTGGGTCGTGCTTCGACCCGAGTTTCGGATCTTGTGTTGATCCGTGCTTTGAATCCGCGGGGCGTCCCAGCGGTGCATGTGGCTCTCGAGTCCGTGGAGCTTACTTCGGTAGGCTTCGTCGGCTCAGCACGCCACCTGCATTTGCTGGGGCGCCTTTTGCTATCTGACTTCAGCTTTTTTGCCGCCTGCCTTCAGCTCTTCTTTGCTATCTGCTTTCAGCTTTCTTTGCTATCTGCCTTCAGCTTTCTTTGCCTGCCTGCACCTTCCTTTTTGCTAGGCGACGCTCCGTACGCATTTGGCCGAAGGTTTCTTTTCCGTTTGTGTTTTCGGTCGCACCGAGGCGCAGTGTCAGGGCTGTTAGCCAAAAATGCCATCAGTGTCAGGATTGCTAGTCAAAAACGTCACTAGTGGGGCTCCGGACGAAATGCCGGACACGGAAGTGTCCAGATTGGAGTCCGAGGTGTACTCAGAAGAAGACAGGGAGTGGGCGCTTTACGTGCTCGACGAGTGCGGAGGGAACTGCGGGGCGGCCTCGCGCATAACGGGCATCTCAAGCTCGTGCATCGCCGTTTGGAGGGACTGGAGGAAGGAAGGGCGGGCCTTCGGCAAGAAGAAACCCGTATACTTGCCCTACGAGGAGAAGCGCGCGCTGGTCAGCAGGCTGGCGTCGGGCGAGGACGCCGGGAGGCTCGCCGAGGAGGCGGGCGTCTGCAAATGCACGATAAGCAACTGGCGCAGGAGGCTCTTCGAGGAGGGGGATCTCGCGATCATGACCGAAGGGGAAATCCGCGGCAGGGCCGAGCAGCCCGGCGAGCCCGAGGGCGACATCGAGGAGCTGCGCAGGCGGGTCCGCGAGCTCGAGCTTCGCAACGCGATACTCGAGGGCACCATCGACATCATAAAAAAAGACCCAGGCGCCGACGCGTCGAGCCTGACCAACAGGGAGAAGGCGACGCTGGCCAGGGCGCTTAGGAACAAGTTCTGGCTGTCAGAGCTGCTGGGCGAGCTCGAGCTCGCGCGGTCGACGTATTACGAGCAGGTCCGCGCCATGGACCGTCCCGACAAGTACGCCGCCCTGCGCGAGCGGGTCCGCGAGCTGTTCGAGGCGAAGGGGCGCGCCTGGGGCTCCGAGCGCATATGGGCCCTGCTCAGGAACCCGGAGGACGGCGGCGCCCCCGTCTTCGTGTCCGAGAAGGTGGTGAGGCGCGTCATGGCCGAGGAGGGGCTCGTGGTCGTGTACCGGAAGAAGGCCAGGCCCTACTGCTCCTACAGAGGGGAGATCAGCGAGCACCCGGGCGACAAGGTGGGCCGCAGGTTCCGCGCGGACGCGCCCAACGTGCTCTGGCTCACCGACATCACCCAGTTCAACCTGCCCTCGTTCAAATGCTACCTGTCACCGGTCATAGACTGCTTCGACGGGAAGGTGGTTGCGCACAGGATGTCGCTTTCCCCCAACGCCGAGCTCGCGAACTCCATGCTCAGGGACGCATGCGCCACGCTGCGTGACGGCGAGCACCCGATCGAGCACAGCGACTGCGGATGCCACTACCGCTGGCCCGGGTGGATAGGGATCTGCGAGGAGTTCGGCCTCGAGAGGTCGATGTCCGCGAAGGGCTGCTCTCCCGACAACTCGGCGTGCGAGGGGTTCTTCGGCAGGATGAAGAAC
>JAFYTB010000211.1 GCA_017559045.1 Eggerthellaceae bacterium
GTCGGTGATGATGGTGCAATAGGGAAGCACTTCCTGCAAGCGCAGAATCTGCTCAGCCGTAATACGGGGATTGCCGGTGAGATCCAGCCAATACAGGTTCAGGCAGGAGTGCAGATGCGACAGATAATCCTCCGTCCCTAAAGTGTCACACTCCTATTCGCCTCGATGAGTGAGAGAATGGAACCATATAGTTCACAACCTCGAGAAATGGCTCATTTCACCATGCAGATCATGGATATGACTTACATCCACGCGCCCGCCACCTATGACTTCCGCGAGCGCTCCATTATGTACGGCCCCGTCTCCGACATGGTGCCGTCCACCCCCATTTTCGAGATGTATCCGCTCGGCCTCACCACGCTGTGCGAATACCTCGAGCGTCACGGCCTGCGCGCCCGCATCTACAACCTGGCATCGATGATGCTTCATAAGAAGAACTTCGACGTCGAGAAGAACCTTTCCCGTCTGCAGTCGCGCATGTTCGGCATCGACCTGCATTGGATGCCCCACTGCCACGGCAGCGTCGAGGTCGCCAAGGTGCTCAAGCGCCTCCATCCCAACATTCCCATCAGCTTCGGCGGATTGTCCTCGAGCATCTTCCACGAGGACCTCATCAAGTACGACTGCATCGACTACGTCTTCCGCGGCGACTCCACCGAGGAGCCCATGCGCATGCTCGTCGAGCGCATCGCACACGCTGATCGCACCCATACTCCCATCGGCGACCTTTCCGACATCCCCAACCTCACGTGGAAGGATTCCGAGGGAACCATCCATATCAACCCGCTTTCCTGGGTGCCGGACGACATGAACGCCATCTCGCTCGACTACGACTACCCCATGAAGGGCGTGCTGCGTCACCACGACATGACCAGCTACCTGCCCATGAAGGGCTGGCTGTCCTACCCCGTCACCGCAAGCCTCACCTGCCGCGGCTGCGCACGCAACTGCGCCACCTGCGGCGGCAGCGCTTACGCATTCAAGAACCACTTCGGCCGTCGCCGCGTTGCATGGCGCGATCCGCAGCTGCTCATTCGCGACATCCAGCACGTGCAGGAGCATGTGTGGGGTCCCATCTTCGTGCTGAACGACTTCCTGCAGGCAGGTCCCGAATACACGCAGCAGTTCATCGAAGGCCTCAAGGGCAAGGTCCACAACCCCATCGGCTTCGAGTTCTTCGGCCCGCCTCCGGGAGGCAACGACTTCTACACCATGCTCGACAAGAACCTGAAGAGCTGGTCTGTTGAAATTTCCGCAGAAAGCCACGACGATGACGTGCGTAAGGCCTTCGGCAAGGGCCACTACACCATGCGTCAGCTTGAGGAAACCATCGTCGACGCGCTGTCGCACCCGAACTGCGACCGCTTCGACCTGTACTTCATGACGGGCATCCCCAAGCAGACCGCAGCCAGCGTCCGTGAGACCGGCGAATACGTGCAGCACCTGTACGAGCTGGTGAACTATGACCCGCGCCTGGTCGTCATGACCAGCCCCATGGCTCCGTTCCTCGACGTGGGATCCATCGCCTTCGACAACCCCGAGGCATACGGCTACAAGCTGCGCGCACGCACCTTCGAGGAGCACCGCGAGCGCATGATCCTGCCCTCGTGGAAGCACATCATGAATTACGAGAGCGTCTACATGTCCACCGACGAAATGGTGGACGCCACCTACGACGCCGCACTCGATATCAACCGCATCAAGGGCGCCCACGGCATCCTCGATCCCGATATGGCCAAGGCAACCGATAAGCGCATCCGCGAGGCACGCGAGCAGATGAACCGTCTCGACGACGTCCTGCTCAACGGCACTGGCCGCATTGACGCACGCCTCGCCGCCCTCAAAGAGGAGTTCGAGCGCCTGTCCGAGAACACCATGGCTGAAAAGACCGAGCTGAACTGGTCCTTCAGCATGAAGCCCACCCATGCAGCCAATCTGGCCAAGCTGTGGCTTACGAACGAGCCGGCAAACTATGCTTCGCGCCTTCTGGGCAAGGAGCGCGCTGCCTGCTCTGGCTTCGAGTATCCCGACCAGACGAACGGCGTGAAGGCTCCCGCATGGAACGCCGACGGCACCGCCAACTGCACGTTCAAGGGCGAAGTGACCGATGGCATGGGCGACGGCCGCTCCCTCGCCGACGAGCACGGCCAGCAGGTTGCCGCATTCGGCAGCGTTGTTGCACCCGGCTTCTCGCGCGCAAATACGAACGAGGCCTTCTCGTCGGAAAATGCCGACCTCGAGGTTGGCCGCGCTGGCACCTCTTTCATCTTGGGCGAAGCTCCCGCAATCGGCGCCGCATCCGCACGAACCGTCGAGCGCGATCCGCTGCTCGAGCAGATCATGGCGGAAGAAGCCGAGCGTATCGTGGCTCTTTCCCGCGGCGAGATCAAGCAGGCCACCAACCTGAACGCTGGGGGTATTCAGGGCGGTGGCGGCGTCAAGGGCGCACGCGAAGCGTTCAAGCTCGATCGCCTGCGCGCAGGCGGGCACAAGAAGGATGCTGGCGAGGTCAAGAAGCGCCCGGGTACGTCCTATACGACCATTGGCTCTGATGTCGCGCCTGCCCGCATGTCCGGCACGATCGCTGGCGCCAATGCCGCCGGCGTCGATGCAACCGCTGCTCGCATCGACGCGGCATCCGCCCGCCTGACCGACCGCGAGATCACCGAGATCGAAACCAAGCCGGCGCCCGAAGCGCAGAAGGTTGGCGGAAACTTCGGACTCGAGGCCCTCAAGGAGCTTGCCGCCAAGCAGCAGGCCAATAAGTACA
>JAFYTB010000212.1 GCA_017559045.1 Eggerthellaceae bacterium
CATAGCTTTGCATGTCGAAGCCGTAGAAACGCAGGTCCTGACCAGGCGCAGCTGTTTCGTTGTATACGCGCATCCACGAGAGAAGCTCAGCCATCTGGTCGGTGCGGTAGATGGTGAAAACGAGCGCCTCAGCCGCTTCCTCAGCAGTTCCTTCGCCCCCGTGGACGTCGCGGTTCGCGGTCTCGCATCCTCCGAAATCGCCTTCCAACGCAAGGCGCGTACTCCGCTCTTTTCAACCATCACTTTGAATACGTCCAGCTTGAGCTCTTGGAACTCCTTATTGCCATGTGTCGCCTCGCCGAGTGCGACGATGCGCGAGTTCTCGGGAACTGCGATTTCCGAAATCGGCTGTGCATACTTTGCGAACTCGGCGGTATCGGCAGAAGGCCCCGTACCAAACCCTCCAAAACGAGAGAACACGCAGCCAGCCGCTACCGCCGCCACAACCACCGCCAGGAAAGCCCAGCGGAGGGGATGCTTCTTCTTTTTCTTC
Source organism: Eggerthellaceae bacterium (assembly GCA_017559045.1). Lineage (GTDB taxonomy): Bacteria > Actinomycetota > Coriobacteriia > Coriobacteriales > Eggerthellaceae > RGIG3135. The sequence continues at coordinate 494 of JAFYTB010000212.1, forward strand.
TCGTTCATGTCGCCAATCCAATCTGCAATCTGATACAGTATGCACATAAAAAGTGACCGCTTGTTCACTATACACGAAAGTGACCGTTCGGTCACCATATTTTTCGAGGAGCACACAATGGCTAAAAACACCAAGCAACGGATACTCGACGAGGCGCTTGCCATGTTCGCGCAACGCGGCTACGAGGGGACGAACATGCGCGAGCTCGCGCAAGCGCTGGGCCTGGGCAAATCGGCCCTCTACAAGCACTACGCCAGCAAGGAGGACATCTGGAACTCCATGCTCGACGCACTCGAGGCCCACTATTCCGAGGGCTTCGGCTCCGACGACAATCTGCCCGCCATTCCGGGCACCTGTGGCGAGTTCGTCGAGATGTCGATGCAGATGGTCGGGTTCACCATGCACGACGAGAGGATCGTGCTCACGCGCAGGCTCCTGCTGGCCGAGCAGCACCGCGACGGGCGCGCGAGGGCGCTCGCCTCCGAGCACTTCCTGAACAGGCTCGAGCGCATCTTCGCGCACGTGTTCGCGGGCATGATGGAGAAGGGCCTGCTGAAGAGCTGCGACCCGCAGTTGCTCGCCCTCGCCTACACCGCGCCCATATCGGCGCTCATCATGGAGCGCGACCGCTTCCCGGAGCGCGAGCCCGAGATCGTGGAGCGCATCCGCGCGTTCGCGACCCAGTTCGCCGAGGCGGCCAAGGAGCAGGGGCGCTGAATCCCAACCCATGAAGGAGAGTGTTCTCATGACAACGAAAGCCCTTGTCATCATCGACATTCAAAACGACATAACGAAGCATTATCGCGACATAATCGACAACATCAACGCCGCAATCGATTGGGCCGAAGCAGAAGGAATGCCGGTGGTCTACATCAAGCACAACAACGTCACTGCCGCGACCCGCACTTTCAAGCCTGGCTCCAAAGGCGAGGAGCTGGTTCCCGAGCTCAAGATCGTATCGGATAACGTCTTCACGAAGACGAAGAGCAACGCCCTGACAAGCGAGGAATTCGCAGGCTTTATCGAAGCGAACGGCATTGACGAGTTCTTCATCGCAGGCGCGGATGCCACCGCCTGCGTAAAATCGACGTGCTACAACATGGTGAAGGCGGGCTTTGCCGTGCATGTCATTTCCGATTGCGTTACGAGCTACAACCTCGGGAAGATCGACGAAATGCTCGCCTATTACGAAAAGAAAGGCTGC
>JAFYTB010000213.1 GCA_017559045.1 Eggerthellaceae bacterium
CAAGAGCAGCCGCGACGCGGAACATATTCGCATCCTTAAGCGCTGGCGAAATCACCTGCACTCCCACGGGAAGCCCCGTCTGGGAACCAAGCCCCACGGGAAGGCTCATGGCGCCGTTGCCAGCAATGTTGACGGAGACGGTAAACATGTCCGAAAGATGCATCTCGCCGGGATCGGTTACCTCACCGAACTTGAACGCAGTTCGTGGCGTCACGGGTGCGACGATCGCATCAACCTTACCAAAAGCACGCTCGTAATCTTCCTTGACCAAGGATCGAGCGCGATTTGCCGCACGAAGGTAGTCCTCGCTTTTGCCGCAAGACAGCAAATAGGCGCCAAGCAGAACGCGCCTTCTTGCCTCCAAACCCAAGCCGGCTACACGATAGCCCGCATCGAGCCCCGCTGCGCCGAACGCATCGAGCCCCGCGCCATCGAGCGCACCGCTAGCCGCACCGCTAGCCGCCTCCTCGCAACCCTCGAGTCGCCTCGGATCAAAACCCGCCAAGTTCGCAAAGGCTCGACACGGACCCAACACGTAATAGGCGTTCATAGCCAAATCAACATGGGGAAGCTCGACCTCGACCACATGGGCGCCCATATCGCCAAGTTCCTTCAGCGCAGCCAAAACAGCCCGACGCACTTCGTCCGTCAAGCCAGCCGCCTCAATAAACGAAGGAACAATGCCGATACGCATTCCCTTAACGCCCTGCTCGAGAGCTGCAGCGAAATTAACAGCGCATCCCGCGCTTCCGCCGGCACCTTCCACGCGACCACCCGAAAGCACATTCAAAGCCCAGGCGGCATCCTCGACACAGCGAGCAAAAGGTCCAGCCTGGTCGAGCGAAGTCGCAAAAGCCATGATTCCATCACTCGAGATCGTGCCATACGAAGGCTTCACGGCCACCGTTCCGCAGAAAGCGCCAGGCTGCCTGATCGACCCACCCGCATCGGAGCCCAGAGAAATAGTTGCCAAACCTGCAGCAACCGAAGCAGCGCTTCCGCCAGAAGAGCCGCCTGGCACGCGAGAAAGATCCCACGGATTGCGCGTCAAACCGAATGCCGAAGTCTCAGTCGAGCTGCCGAAAGCGAACTCATCCATGTTCAGCTTTCCAAGCGGAATGCAGCCGGCATCCAACATGCGCTGCACGCAATCGGCCGTAGACGAAGGACGATAAGCCTCAAGCACCGAGGAGCCGCACGTGGTGCGCGTTCCCGCAAGATTCATGTTGTCCTTGAAGGCCACGGGAACACCCGCCAAGGGGCCCATCTCCTCAAAACGGCCCGACGCCACCGCATCGTCAATGCGCGCAGCCGCCGAACGAGCCATCTCGGGCGTCAGCTCAAGATAAGCATGTACCTGGGAGTCCATAGCCTCGATTCGAGCCAGCGAAGCCTCGGCAACCTCGACCGCGCTGAAAGAACCCTGCGCAATGCCCTCGTGGATATCTCGGGCAGTCATCTCGAAAAAGGAAGTCGCATTCGTCATAAGGAAGCAACCTCCTCCATATCCGAACCGCCCAAGCATGCGTCGCTCAAGCCAACTCCTCGAGAAGCATCCTCCAGCTCCGCGTCGTCGTCCAAGCCCGCGCCAAATTCAAGAAGGGGCTCAAGCCCCGCAATAAGGTCATTCAGCTCGGCGGTCATCGGCCCAAGCTCGTCATCCGACAGGCAAACCCGCGCCCGCTGAGCAAGCTCGAGCACCTCGCGCTCATTCAAATAAGAAGACACCGGGCCTTCCCTCCCTCGCACCTAAAACTCGACCCATGATACGACAACTATCCAAGCGCACCAAAGCTCTTGATACAATGCAGTTCAAGCATCTGGAAAGAAAGAACCACCCATGTGGAAGCACTTTAAACGGTATATTCCCGTCGCCTTGCTGGCTTCTTTCTTCATGCTCGGAGACGCTGGCGCCGACCTCCTCCAACCCCTTCTTCTTGAGAAAATCGTCGACGGAGGAATCCTCGGCAATCAGGGCGCAGGCAACCTTTCCTACGTCATCACAATCGGCGGCCTCATGGCTCTCGTCGCCATCATGGGAGGCGTAGCCGGATCGCTCTGCAACCTCTGCACGCAGATCGCCTCGCAGAAGACCGGCAACCTCATTCGTCAGGAATGCTTCCAGAAAATCATGGGGCTTCCCATCGCGCAGGTTGACGAACTGGGCGCCGCAACCCTCATAACGCGACTCACCAACGACATCTCCCAAATTCAGGGACTTCTTTCCATGTTCATGCGCATGATGGTGCGCATGTCGCTGTTCGTGGTCGGCAGCATTTCCCTGCTGTTCAGCCTCGATCCACGCTTTGGCATCGTCGCGCTCATCGCCTGCCCCATCATGGCGCTCATCGTCGCCGCCTGCCTGCGCATGAGCAATCCCCTGTTCGAGCGCCTGCAAACGCGCATCGACATCATCAACGCCATCATGCAGGAAGACATCGACGGCTTTAAGACCATCAAGGCCTTCGTGCGTGAAGCCCACGAGAAGCAGCGCTTCGGCAAGGCGAACGACGATCTGGCCAAAACCCAGCTCTCCACGCTGCTCATCTTCGCGCTCATGAGCCCCTCGGTCAGCGCGGTTGCCTACATCGCCATCGCATGCATGCTCGCCGTCGGCAATCACGACGTGATGGCAGGAAGCATCGAGCCCGGAGCCGTCATGGCAGCGCTTTCCTATGCGCTCTTGCTGCTTCAGGGAACCATGATGATCGTCCTTCTTTCGCAGGGCATTTCCCGCGGACTCGTCTCGTGGAAGCGCGTTCGCGAGCTCCTCGAACTTGAGCCGAGCCAGATCGACGGCACCGCAACCGAAGGCGTCAACACGAACGGCGCAACAGCCGCTGCCAATGCTGCCGCTGCCACCGCTAGCGCCGCCGCAACAGCCAACGCCACCGCCGCTGCCGCTAGCACCAATCCCCCCGCCGCCATCGAGTTCAAAGACGTCTTCTTCTCCTACCCCACATCGCGACGCCCCGTCCTCAAGGACATCAACCTCACCATTCACGCCGGCGAAACCGTCGCCATCATGGGAGCAACCGGATGCGGCAAGACCGCACTCGCAAGCCTCATCCCCCGCTTCCACGACGCAAACGAAGGCACGGTCCTCGTCGACGGCCTCGACGTGCGCAGCTGGAAGGGCGAAGCACTCAGAGCGAAGGTGGCGTTCGCCTTCCAGAAGGCGGAACTCTTCAACGCAAGCGTGCATGAGAACATCGCCTGGGGCGCCCCCGACGCATCGCGCGAAGACGTCGAGCAAGCAGCCCGCATCGCGCAGGCTGACGAGTTCATCCAGAAGATGGAGCGCACCTACGACGAGACCATCTCCGAACGAGGCGCCAACCTCTCGGGCGGACAGCGTCAGCGCATCGCCCTTTCGCGCATCGCCCTCTCGCCCGCAGACATCATCGTTCTCGACGACGCCACCAGCGCGCTCGACATCAAAACGGAAGCCAATTTCCACGCCGCGCTTGCCCAAGCAAAGCCCGAGGCAACCATCGTCATCGTCGCGCAGCGCATTGCCACCGCACTTCTTGCCGACCGCATCGTCGTCATGGAGCGTGGCCGTATCGTCGGCACGGGCACCCACGAGCAGCTCATCGAAAACTGCCCGATCTACCAGGACATCTATCACTCCCAGATCGACGCTCAAGTCGAAACCGAGGGGGTGACGAACCTTGGGTAGAAGAGAAACCGAAGACCGCTACGACCCCCATGCATCCCGAAGGCGCTACGCAAACCTTCAGGCAGAATACGCCAACGACATCTGGGGAACGACCAAGCGCATCTTCTCCTACCTCCTCAACGAGAAGGCCCTCGTCGCTGCGGTGATTTGCGTCATCGTCGTCGGCACGGCTGCAACCGTCTGCGCGCCCATTGCCCAAAGCGACGCCATCGACATCATTGCCGGCGAATCCGACGGCATCTTTGCCAAAGCGCTTATCGCCATGCTCGCCGCCTACCTCATCGGCTGCATCTGCACGCTGCTGCAGGGCTTCATCTGCGCGCACCTTGGCACGCGAATCATCCGTCTTATCCGCGCCGAGCTGTTCTGCAAGGTCATAGACCTTTCCGTGCCCTACCACGACAATCATCCGCGCGGCGACACCATGAGCCGCATGACAAACGACGTGGACAACATCTCGTCCGCAATATCCCAAGCGCTCCCCACGCTGATATCCGGCGTGCTCACCATCACGGGCACCGCGCTGGCCATGCTCGCTCTTTGCTGGCAGCTTGCGCTTCTTTCCTACATCACCGTGGCGCTCACCATCATCTCCACCAAGCTCATCAGCAAGCAGGTCCGCAAGCATTCGAGAGCCCGCCAGGCCTCGATGGGTAAAGTCGGCAGCCTTGTCGAAGAAGCGATGACGGGCTTCCGCACCATCGTGTCGTGCAACAGGCAGGCTCGCATGACCGAGGACTTCTTCAAGTCGTCCGACCAGCTCACCGACAGCAGTATTAAGACCCTCGCCTTCAGCGGAATCATGGGTCCCATCTCCTCATCCGTTGCCAACATCGGCTACGCAATCGTCGCAACCGCGGGCGGCATCTTCGCCCTCAATGGCATCGTCACCGTCGGTGTCATCTCGGCATTCATCGTGTACCTGCGACAGTTCAGCCGACCGATTAACGAAGTCGCCCAGCTGTATTGCCAGCTCCAGACCGCTATCGCCGGCGCAGAGCGCGTGTTCGCCGTAACGGATGAAGCCCCCGAAAGCAACGAGGGCGTCGAGCATCCGCGTTTCGAGAACCCCACCATTCGCTTTGAGGACGTCACCTTCTCGTACGTGGAAGGAAAGCCCGTCCTCAAGGACTTCAGCCTCGACATCAGACCGGGCAAGAAGATCGCACTCGTCGGAGCAACGGGCAGCGGAAAGACAACCGTCGCCAGCCTCATCCTGCGCTTCTACGACGTCGACAGCGGGCGCATCCTCATCGACGGCTGCGATATCCGCGACATCTCTCGTTCGAGTCTGCGCAAACGCATCGCAGCTGTTCTGCAGGACACTTCGCTGTTCACCGCGAGCATGCGAGAGAATCTCCTGTCTGCCAACGAAAACGCGACGGAGGAGCAGCTGAACGAGGCCATTCAGGCGAGCTTGCTCGATGAGGTCATCGATCGCCTTCCCCAAGGTCTCGACACGCAGCTTTCTCCGAACCGAAACGCGATGCTCAGCCACGGCCAGCAGCAGCTCATCGCCATCGCCC
>JAFYTB010000214.1 GCA_017559045.1 Eggerthellaceae bacterium
GGAAGGAGTCATAGATGGTGACATTCTCGGTCTCCCAGAAGGCGTCCTTGGTGACGATGTGGGCATTGCGGATGATGGCGTTGCGGACGTATTGGAAGACGTACTTCGAATCGCTGTCCAACCCATCCACATCCACGTTCTCGCAGAACATGAAGGGGTAAGTTCCTTCGCGCAGGCGCACGTTCCTTATTTTTAAGTCGCGCACGCGCCAAAAGGTTTCGTCGGCATCGTTGAGCTGCACGTTTTCCAACGTGAGGCCGCGCATTTCGCGAAAGTACTTGGGAGCGTCAATGATGCAGTCGCGCATCGTCATGTCGTTCGAGTACCAGATGGCGGAGCGGGAACCCACTTCGAAATAGCAATTGGTGATGAGGGAGCCGTCGACGTGCCACCAGGGATATTTGCCGATGAAGCGGCAGTGGTCGGCCTCGATGCGCTGACAGCATTTAATGCCGCTCTCGCCCTCGGTAATGGTAACGTTCTCCAGTCGTGTGTCGTGGATGGCGAAGAGGGGGCGCTCGCCGCCAAAGCTTTCGTCTTTAATTTGTGTCATAATGTTGTTTGGGTTGATGTGGTTCATGAGTCTTAAAAGCTAATCGGACGAGGAAGATAATGCCTCGGAAGGTGAGTTCTATGGCCATGCCGATCCATACGCCGTGAAGTCCGTAGCGGGGAGCGAGCAGAGCGGCCAGCGTGACGCGCACCGCCCACATCGAGAAAAGGTTCATCAGGGCGGGCTTCCGTGTATCGCCTGCGCCGACAAAGCAACTCATGGCGACGATGCTGGCAGCAAATCCCGGTTCCGCCCATGCCTCGATGCGCAGACACTCAGTACCGAGCTGGCGCACCGCTTCGTCGGGTGTCAGCGACGCCATCATCAGGGGAGCAGCCACATACATAACCGCACCCATCAGAGTCATTACGCCGATGCCGAGCAAGGTCGTCATCCAGGCAAAGCGTGCCGTCAGTCTGCGGCGCCCAGCACCGACGCTCTGCCCCACCAACGTCGTGGCCGCTTCGCCGATACCATAGCCGGGCATATAGCAAAGGCTCTCGGCGGTGATACCCAAGGCATTGGCGGCAATAGCCACAGCCCCGAGGGGTGCGACGATGATGGTGATGGTAATCTGAGCGACATTCATCAATACGCGCTGGAAAAGAATGGGGCCTGCAATACCTCCCGCCTCACGCAAGACGGGACGCTCCGGCACGAAGGAGCCGTGTTCGCCCAGCAGTCGCAACTCTGGACAGCGCGTGGCGGCGTACCATATTAGGTAGAGGGCGATGACACCCTCAGCAGTCAACGTGCCGACGGCGGCACCCGCCACGCCCAACCCTGCTCCTGGAATCAACAGAGAATGACCGAGCAAGGTGATGGTGCGTGTGGGGAAGATAAGCAGGAAGTTGAAGCCCACATCGAGAAAGCACATCACGACATTGGCCAGCGAAGGCACCTTGATGTTGCCTGCACAACGGAGCATAGCGCTGGCCAGCATGTTCATCATGGCCAGAGGCGCACCGAGGGTGAAGATAAGGAAGTAGA
>JAFYTB010000215.1 GCA_017559045.1 Eggerthellaceae bacterium
CACATTTTCGCGAAAATGTGACAGCAGCTACGAGCCCATCTGTCACCCATCCCCGTCCCCTCAACTGTCGCATTTTTGGGCGCTAAATTTCAAAAGGATAAGATGCAAGAACAGCCTGCGTATCGGCATCCCACACGACGATCCCGCCAGCCACATTCGTCAGCCTATCAAGACCGTCAACGTCCGCTGATTCCGCATAGATAAACACGTCCTTGGTTTCACCCGGCAAAACGGTGCTACCGCCCCAGAACGTAACCTCAACGCCATCAACAAGGAAATCGTTATCGGCGGTCGCGTAGATGGCCCTCTCCGAGTTGTTGGCGACCGCGCAGACAAAACCGCAGTCACCCCAATCGTCCACTTCCTTCGAGAGCATCTTGATGGTGCAGATTTCATCATCTGCAATCACGAGAGGCGTAAAGCTGTCATCGTAGGCGCCCGACATACCATTGGAAACCTCCAGCGACCCCATCACCTCGAGCTCTTCCGCGCTCATCTTGGCGAAGGAGATCGTGGTTCTACCATCGGTGAGCACCAGCTCGCCAGCAGAAAGTGCGCCGTCAATAGCGTCACTCGCAAAGGTCACAGAAAGTTCGGAAGCGCCCTTCGCCTCCCAGGTTCCCGTATACGTATCCGCAATGCCTCCGCTCATCTCCTCGGAGCCCTCTTGCGCATTATGAAGCTCGCCGAACACAGCCGATCCATCACTATTGAGCTGCAGCACAATATACAGACCCAGGGACCTCATAAGTTCAAGATCCTCGGAAGAGGCCTCGGGGCCGGCACCATCATCCACAGCAACCAACTTCCAGCTGCCCACGAAGTTCTCGGCATCATCCGAGAGCTGAGACGAACCACCACCGCATCCAGCGAGGGCGAAGCCCAGCACGCATACGCACAAAACCAGCAGCAGAGAAATTAGCCTCTTCACGGTTACCCCCTCCAATGTGTCACTTTGGGTGTCAGATGGGCTCGTAGCTACTGTCACTTTTTCGCGAAAATGTGACAGTAGCTACGAGCCCATCTGACACATCATCCAAAATGTGTCAGCTAACTCCGTCCCTTAATTGACACATTCTTCAAATGTGACAGTTAAACCCCCATCCCTAAAGTGACACATTATTTGTCACGGGCGGCGAGGCGATCGGCAGCCTCCTGCCTCAGCTCGCGAGGCATGGTGCTGCTTGCCTGGGCAATATCCTCCGGCGTCACGAAGAAGCTGAAGTTAACACGCTCAGCGGAAACCGTATCGACGATGCTCACGCAACTGTTGGCAACGCGGTCGATCTCGTTGATCATCATAACGAAGCTGTTGCGATGGCTGGGATCGCACTCGCCCGCTGCGACGCGCTTCATATGCTCGCGGCGCATGCGCATGTCGAGTTCGAGCACCTTATCCTGGCGGTCAAGCGTAGCCTTCACGTACTCGAGGTCGTTCGTCTTCACGGCCATGATGGCGCCCTCGAACATGGACTCGATAACCTCGAGTGCCTCAAGCAGACTGTTCGTAGCCTTCTCGGAATACTCGGAGAAGTCGCCCTGCAGGCCCTCGGCCATCAGCTTGCACTGCTGGCTCGTACGCTGCAGCTCGTTGACGATGCGAACAATGCCAGTAGTCTGAGCCGCCTGCTCCTCGGTGAGAACACCGGAAGCGAACATGTCGGTAATGAAATCGAGGATGCGCTCGCACAGAGCATCGGTAGCGTCGACGCGCTCAACGATTCCCTGGACAAGCTCCTTGTTCTGGGTACGTGCAGCACGAACCGTCTCACCAATAGTGCCCTGAACGATCTGGCTGCAGCGCAGAACCTCCTGAGCAACGATCTGCAGAGCAGCAGCCGGCTGAGCAGCCAGCTTCTCGTCGAGGAAGAGCGGACGGGCAAGACGATCGATGTTCTCGGCAACCGAGCGATCGGGACGCGGCACGTCGGGGATGATCTTGGTAACGGTCTTCGCCATCACACCAACGAGGGGCAGCCACAGAAGCGTCATGCAGCAGTTGAAGGAAGTGTGCGCATTTGCGATCTGACGCGAAATAACGTCAACCTCGGCACCCTGCGGGGAAATGAACTGAATTGCGGAAGCCCACACAGGAATGAACCAGATGAACAGAAGCGCACCGGAGACGTTGAAGAGGCAGTGCGCGAGCGCAACGCGCTTCGCGTTACGAGACTGACCGATGGCAGCCATGGCAGCCGTAATGGTGGTACCAATGTTGTCACCGAGCAAGATGGGCAGAGCACCGGTGAGGCCCAGAACGCTGGAGACGCCATCGGGACCCGCCTGGGAGGCGAAGTTCTGCAGAACGGCGATGGTGGCAGAGGAGCTCTGGACGATGAGGGTCATCACCGTGCCGAGCAGCACGCCAAGAACCGGGATGCCGCCAACCTCGGCGATGAGGCTAGTGAACACCGGGCTCGCAGCCAGCGGCTTCATAGCGTCGCCCATGAGGTCAATACCCATGAACAGCAAGCCGAAGCCAAAAATGGAAAGGCCGAGCGACTTCGTGCGCTCCTTCTTGCCAAAGAAGTAAATGAGGAAGCCGATGAACACGAACAGCAGAATGTAATCCGTGATCTTGAAGGCGATGATCTGAGCGGTAATGGTGGTACCGATGTTGGCACCGAAGATAATCGAAATGGCCTGCGGCAAGCCCATAAGACGGGCGGTAACGAAGCCGATGACCATAACATTAGTTGCAGAAGAGCTCTGAAGAACCGCGGTAGCCAAAGCACCAGCGAGGACACCCATA
>JAFYTB010000216.1 GCA_017559045.1 Eggerthellaceae bacterium
GGTGACGGTTCCGCGTCGTCCATTCCCACGCGCGACAGCATTCTGTACCATGGCGACTCGGTGCTGGCCTGCGTAAGGCACGAACTCATTTCCGAGTTCTCGAGGTTCATTCAGGATTAGGGTTTGAGGGGCGGCTGCTGGCAAGCGCCCTTTGATCGAACTGCGAAGGCTCCGGCCCGCAAGGAGGAAACGTGTACATCGTCATTCATGGTGGCGGCAAAATCGGATCGTATCTGGCTTCGGTGTTCCTGAAAAACGGACACGAGGTGGCCATCATCGAAAAGGACAGGCGCCGTGCGGATGCGCTTTCCGCTGAGCTTCGCGGTCGTTACCTGATCATCAACGGCGACGGCTGCGACTCCAAATTCCAGGAGGACGCGGGCATTCGCCATGCTAACGTATTCGTGGCTACGACGGGTCAGGACGACGATAACCTGGTGTCCTGCGAAATCGCCAAGCGCGTGTTCGAGGTAAGCCGCTGCATCGCCCGTGTGAACAGCCCGAAGAACCTGCGCATTTTCCGCAAGGTGGGCATTGAGAGCGTGTCTTCCACTACGTTCATCGCCAACTTGATCGAAGAGGAAACGCTGCTGGGATCCATGAGGACCATGTCGTCGCTGGGCAAGGGCAACATCTCCATGCTGGAGGTAGTCGTTCCGACCATGCGCTATCACTCGAACGAAGGCGGCGTGATGGTTTCCAGCGTTCCCATGCCTGCGGGCAGCATCATCGTTGCAGTCGATGCCGAGGGCGACATGCAGGTTGCTTCGCCCGATATGACGCTCTTCCCGGGAGACAGGGTGGTCGTGGCGGCCGAGGACTCCGTCCTGGCGGAAGTGCGCCGCGTGTTCAAGAGCCTGTAAGGTTCGCCTTACTCTTTCGGCGTGGGCGCGGCGGGGGCGGGCAGTTCGGCCGTGCAGTGGGGGCAGCGGGTGGCGCCCTCCTTCACCTCTTCCAGGCAGAAGCAGCATACGGGAGGATTCATTTCGGGCTCGGCGGGCTTTGCTTCTTCTTCCTTCGAGCAGGCCTTCTTGCCGACATCCTGCAGCTTGTTCACGGCCTTCACCAGGAAGAACACCACCAAGGCGATGATGAAGAAGTTGATGATGGCGCTGATGAACGCGCCGAAGTCGATGCCCGTCTCGCTGCCGGGTACGGGAATGACCAGGCCGGCCACTTCGGTGCCGTTGCCGCCCGTGATCAGCTTGATGAACGGGTTGATGATGTTCGTGGTCAGGGACGTCACGATGGCGGTGAATGCGCCGCCGATGATGATGCCCACGGCCAGGTTCATCACGTTTCCGCGGTTGATGAACTCCTTGAATTCTTCCAGAAAGCCTTTCATCGGTGCCTCCGTTTCGCGACGTCAGGGTTGGTGAAGGGATAATTTAACAACGAGGGTATAATAACCCATGTTGCTTCCGCGCAAATCAGGAGTGCTCATGACCAAGATTTATTCGCTCACGCAACCGCTGAGCGCCGATATGGTGGATGCGTTCTGCACGCTGCAGAAGGGCTTCACCGATCAGGTCGTGTATTACGACAAGGCGCGTGCTTGCCGTTATATGGGCTTGGGCCGTTGCGTGGCCCTGCATTCTCCTGAGGACTGCGAATACGAGCTGGAAGGTTCGGTGGACCAGCCGCCCGTATTCTTCTCGTTCAACCGCTTCGATGCCGAGAACCCGTCGCCTGCCGACGAGTTGTTCTAGGCGTTTCCCCGCTTGAAGTTCATGATGCCCGAAATCGTGCTCATCGAGAACGAGCGTGGCTGCCTGCTGCAGGTGAACTCGCTGGGCCCGGTGTACGCAGGTCGCGCAGAGCGTTTCATGCGTCAGGCTATGAGCGCTCCCGCTCGCAAGTGCGAGGACATTCCGTATACGTTGGAACCCGACTCGCGCGAAGCCTGGGAAGAGGCCTGCGAAAAGGCCCTTTCCGCCATTGACGAAGGTCGCGTGAGCAAGGTGGTGCTGTCTCGCCGCAAGAAGCTGAAGGCGCAGCATCCGTTCTCTTCCAAGGACCTGCTGGTAAA
>JAFYTB010000217.1 GCA_017559045.1 Eggerthellaceae bacterium
CGTAGGAGGATCCGACTCTATCGGCGCAACTGCACTCCTCGTCACTGTAACCGTACTTCACGTCGCAGCGGATTTTTCTCTTTTCCATTCCTGCGTCTCCCTTCTCACTGACGCAGGAATCCTAGCAAGCCTTATTCCGGAGGCCATCGCGGCGATCTTGCAACACCGCCGCGTCTCCCACAGCGGGCACAACACGCCAAACGCTTGCATATTGCAGGCACAAGGTAAAAGAAATTCAAGAAGAAAGCGACGATTTGAGAAAAGGCAGACAACACCGATAGCCCGCAAAAAGCAAAGAATCAAAACGCCAATTCTCGTGAAGATATAAAAATTAAAAAACCGATCAGCTGACTAGCAGACCGCTTAGTTAGCTAGAACAACGTAGGCTGGGTAAATGCAGTGCAGAAAGACGCACGGTGAATAGGACTTAACCCATACTGCTTGATAGCGTCGATATGATCCTGGCTTGCATAGCCCTTGTTCGACTCAAATCCATATTGCGGGAACTGCTCGGCGTAGGCGACCATCAGCGCATCTCGCTCAACCTTGGCAATGATCGAAGCTGCCGCAATAGATGCGCACTTCGCATCGCCCTTAATTACATTCACTTCGCGTGCATCCATTTTAAGAGGATTTCCATCGAGGAGAATGACGTCAGGAACAACACCCTGCTTCTCGACAGCGGCAACCGCCCTCCTGAATGCAAGCAGCAGCGATGCGGTCATGCCCGCAGCATCAATCTCATGAGGTTGAATGAATTCGACATCCCACGCAAGAGCCTCCGCCTTGATACGCTCGGCGATAGTCTCCCTCATTTCAGGCTTGACCTGCTTGGAGTCGTTCAGACCCTCAATTCGGATATCGCGCGGCAAAACAACGGCACCCACCGCAAGCGGACCCGCGAGAGGCCCTCTTCCAACCTCATCAAGGCCGATGATCACCTGCGCGCCGCGCTCCTCAGCCAAAGAAGCCTCAAAGGAGAACATCGCCTCAAGACGCATCTGCTCCTCACGCTCAGAGGCGATACGCTTTCGAGCCGCCTCAAGAGCCGCAACAACACCCTTGCGCGTATCAGCAGAGAGAGAGCGCTCCAAAGCGGCAAACTCCTCCGGACCCGCCTTCTGCAGCTTGCTCTTAATTTCTGAAACGGTTAGATCGAACTGCATATCTCCCCCTCTGTATAGAAAAAGAAGACCCCGAAGGGTCTTCTCATGGGTTCGGGTTGACCGAAAATGCTTAGCGGAAAGACTTCTCGCGGATCTTGGCAGCCTTGCCAACCTTGTCGCGGAGATAGTACAGCTTTGCACGGCGGACGTCGCCCTGGCGAACGACCTCGATCTTCTCGATCTTCGGGGAGTGAACCGGGAAGGTACGCTCAACACCGACGGAGAAGCTAATCTTACGAACGGTGAAGGTCTCGCGGCAAGAGGCGCCATGACGACGGATAACGTCGCCCTGGAAAACCTGAATACGCTCGCGGTTGCCCTCGGTAATACGATAGTGGACCTTCACGTTGTCGCCCACATGGAAATCAGGGAGGTCCTGCTTGATCTGCTGCTGCTCGATAGCGCGAATGATGTCCATTTTTCGTCGATTCCTTCTATATTCTTCCAGCTATTAAATGCGTGTTTGGTAAAAGACACGATTAGACATTATATGATTAAAACAAACCCTTTGCAAGAGAAATAATTGAAAAGATGAACTATATGAGAAGCAGAAGGGCATAAGCCACAACACCCGTAACCGCACTCCACAGCAGCGACTTGGTTTTCACCGCCACAAGGACAACGGCTGCCGCTGCGACAAAGGGAACCGCAGCAGGCCAAAGGCCAGCATCAAATAGTCCGGGAAAGAGAAGGTCATTGGCAACCAGAGCCGCGAAAGCGGCAGGAGGAATGAAGCCAAGCGCCTTGCTCATCGCAGGGGGAAGCTCCTTGCCCTTAAGGATAAAGAGCGGGAGGACGCGGCAGGCAAGCATCGTGATGCCGCAGCACACGAGCACAATCCAGAACTCAGTCCACGTCATCGAACGTCACCCTCCTCCCCTACGGAACCCTCATCTTTTTTAGCAACAAAGCTCGAGAACAACATGGCTGCCGCCACGCCGACAATCGCGCCAATGAGAATTGCGGGGCCAGTCAGGCCAATAAGCTTGCATACATATACGCTAATCATCGTAACCACGATGGCAATGATGTTCGCACTCGTCATCTTCTGGGTAACCATGAGGCAGATGAAGATGGAGGTCATAGCAAATGCAGCGATGTTAAGCGGAATATCGAGAACGCCACCAACAAGAGCGCCCGCAACGTTCGAAAGCGTCCAGGAGCTCTGAGAGAACAAGTTCACAAACAGGGCACGATCGACCGACCAGCCGCCTTCCTTGAACTTCGCGGTAGAAACGCCATAGCTCTCATCAGTTACCGTAGCTGCAAACAGGAAAGCCAGACGCTTGGAAACGCTCTGGCACTCCGGTGCAAACGATGCGGAATAGAGCATCTGACGCGTATTCACGAAGGAGACGCTCGCAATAATCGAGGCAAGCGGAGATGCGGCGAGATACATGTTCGGAATCATGAACTGACCCGCACCGGAGTAGAACAGCACTGAGAACAGGAAAACCTGAAGCGCGTTGAGACCGATGGAGTCGCAGAGGATGCCGCAGGGAACGCCAATAGCAACATAGCCGAGCATAATAGGCACGGCTGCATGGAAGGCATCTTTTATGTGGGCTGATTTAATCACAAGGCGACATTATAGCCATCGCCTCTAAATTAGGAAGGGTGCATTTCTGGGACGGCGGGTGTGACAGATGAGGGACGGGGATGGGTGACAGATTGGCTCGTAGCTACTGTCACATTTTCGCGAAAATGTGACAGTAGCTAC
>JAFYTB010000218.1 GCA_017559045.1 Eggerthellaceae bacterium
CTTTCATGATGCGCGCGACTTCGTCGTCGATGCGACGCGCCGTCTCCTCGGAGTAATCCTGCGTGTTGCCGTAGTCGCGACCCAGGAACACCTCGTGGTTCGGTTGCCCGAAGACCTGATGGCCCAATGGACTCATGCCATATTGCGTGACGATGGAGCGCGCTATCTTGGTGGCGCGCTCGAGGTCGTTGCTCGCACCGGTCGTGATGTCGCCACAATAGATTTCCTCGGCAACACGACCGCCCATGAAGACAGCCAGCTGGGCCTTCATCTCGCCAAGCGTGCTGAGAACCTTGTCCTCCTCGGGGATGGACAGGGTGTAGCCCAGTGCACGACCGCGAGAAATGACCGAGATCTTGTGAACAGGATCGCCGTCCTCCAGAAGATGGCCGACCAGCGCATGACCGCTCTCGTGATATGCGATGGTGCGCTTCGTCTTGGCATCCATAACGCGGCCCTTGCACTCCGGACCAGCGATGATGCGCTCCATGGACTCGCTCACCTCACGCATGGTGATGATCTTCTTGCCACGACGCGCCGTAAGCAGGGCACTCTCGTTCATGAGGTTTGCAAGATCTGCACCCGTGAAACCAGGAGTGATCTTTGCCACGCGAGCAAGGTCGACATCGCTGCCGATGGGCTTACCCTTTGCGTGAACCTGGAGAATGCGCTCGCGGCCCTTAACATCGGGAGCGTCAACCACGATCTGGCGGTCGAAACGACCGGGACGCAGCAGTGCGGGGTCGAGAATGTCAGCACGGTTGGTAGCTGCGATAAGCACGACAGAGTCGTTACCCTCGAAGCCGTCCATCTCAACCAGCAGCTGGTTGAGAGTCTGCTCACGCTCGTCATGGCCACCGCCAAGACCAGCGCCACGCTGACGGCCGACTGCATCGATCTCGTCGATGAAGATGATGGAAGGAGCAGCTTCCTTGGCGTCCTTGAAGAGGTCGCGAACACGGGAAGCGCCCACGCCGACGAACATCTCGACGAAGTCAGAACCGGAAATGCTGAAGAACGGAACGCCTGCCTCGCCTGCAACTGCACGTGCAAGCAGGGTCTTACCCGTACCAGGAGGACCCACCAGCAGAACGCCGCGCGGAATCTTAGCGCCCATAGCCTGATACTTCTCAGGATTTGCGAGGAAGTCCTTGATCTCGCGCATCTCCTCGACGGCCTCATCAACGCCCGCCACGTCGGAGAACTTAACCTCGGGACGCTCCTCGAGCGTCTTCTTTGCCTTGTTCTTACCAAAGCTCATCTGCGAGTTGGTGGACTTCTGCATCTGGTTGAAGAAGAAGAACAGCAGCGCGCCAATCAGCAGAATGGGCAGAAGCGTCGCGAAGATCTCCATGAAGGGGCTGGGAAGCGTCACTTCATATTCAACATTGGGATGCGCAGCCATGAGCTCGCCGAGCGAGTCCTGGCCAACATAGGTGGAAATGTAGTTGTGCTCAGTGCCCAGCGTTGCCGGATCGATATCAGTCGTGGCGATACCACCCGCATCCTGCGTTGCAGCAAGAGCGTTCAGTGCCGAGAACGAATCGTTGAAGGCGTCGGCCGCTGCCGCACCAGCCGTAGCTGCCGGGTAATAAGAACCCGAAACCGTGTAGTCGCCCGCAGCATACGTAACGTCGATAACGCGACCCTGCTCAACCGCCTGAACGAATTCGGACGTGATCAGACGATCGGTCACCTTGCCGTTGTTCTGGCCATTGCCCGAGATAAACTGGCTACCAACGAAGAACAGCACGAACGCAATGAGAAGCGCCGTGATCAGCGTGGTGCGCGAGTTCTGCTCAGGCTGTTTTTTGTTGGGGCTTTTCTTGTCGTCAGCCATATGTACTTAACCTTTGCTTGTGTGCCCTGGCGAACTCCTCCAACACGCAAGGGCAGACAGCCGCACAGCGCCTGCATGCGTAGGATGAATTCGCTCGTAATACCTTGGAAGACGGGTTGCATCGTATGTGTGAAGCGCAGACCCGCCGACAAAATATCCGCTAAACCAATAATCAAGCAAGTTTAGCATTGACCCTTCAGACACAGGGCGTTGATACCTTCTCGTGAGGCAAAGGTCACACTTAATACACGCCCAAGACGCGCGTTTTAACCGATCAGATCGGGGAACTCACGCACGAGCTTCTCAGCCGGCAGGCCGATGATGGTGTCGAGGGATCCGCTATAGCGCTCGACCAGCGCAGCCCCCTCGCCCTGAATGGCGTATGCGCCTGCCTTGTCGAAGGATTCGCCCTTGCGCAGATAGTCAGCGATTTCCTCATCGGTGAGGTCGCGGAAGGTGACATAACTGGTCTCGGCAAACGTACGGAAGCCAAGCGAGATCTTCTCGACCTCAGGTGCGGCAATCATCCACACCGAAACCGCCGTAATGACCTCGTGCGTGCAGCCGGAAAGCTGGCGAAGCATATGCTTGCCATCGGAAAGGCTACGCGGCTTGCCGAAGATCTGGCCATCCTTGACCACCATGGTGTCGGCGCCAATGACGATGAGCATGCCCATATAGTTTTCGGAGAGAACCTCCTGCACGACGGCGCCCGCCTTGCGCTCGGCCAGCTTCTTGCAGGCCTCAACGGGGTCTGCCAGCTGATCGGGCTCGAGGGTCTCGTCGACCGGATTAACAGGAGTGCGCACCGTAAACTTCACGCCAGCCTGCTCGAGCAGCTCGCGCCTACGCGGGCTCGCACTTGCCAGGACCACCTCGAAAGCCGGCGTCGACTCAACTTCCTCTACGCAATCCGGGTCAAAAACCTTCTCGTCCGACATGCGCCTTCTCCTCATCTTCTCATCAGCTAAAACAGCTCGGCGAAAACGCCCAGCCGAAAACTTATCCATCAAACCCGCTCATTGTACTGAGCGGTCCCACCCCAAGGGCCAAAGCCCTCTAGTGTTTCGATCAATCTAGCGAACACGCTTGATCTTCGCCACGAAGAATCCCTCGTAAAGATCAGTGGGACACACGCACAGCGTTCCCTCGATCTTCGTGGGCAGAAGGGGCATCTCCTCAAGGCCGGGAAGCTCGATCGGCTCGATCTCGTAAACACCGCGCTTGGCCATCGCCTTCAGGCAGGTGTTCACGATGTCCTCGTTTTCGCAGGCCAAGACACTGCACGTGGAGTATACGAGTTCGCCACCCGGTTTCAAAAGCGAAAGGGCCTTCTCAAGAAGAGCCTTCTGCGCCTTCACGCTCTTGTCGATCAGCTTCTCCGTGAAACGCGCATGCAGCTTCGGATCACGCGTGCGCAGAGTACCCGATCCCGAACACGGCGCATCGACCAAGATGCGGTCGAAACGGAAGAACTCGTCGAGACGACGGGCATCGGTGCGCATGACCATCACGTTGGAAGCGCCCTGCTTGCGCAGATTGAACTCAAGTTTGTCAGCGCGAGGCGGATGCATTTCGCACGCCGTGATATGCACGCCCTTGCCGCCCAGTGCTGCAAGCTGCGTGGTCTTACCACCCGGAGCAGCGCACATGTCGAGAATATCCAGGCCAGGAGCCGCACCCAAGACAAGCGGCGGAAGCATGGACGAAAGACTCTGCAAATACAGCTTGCCCTCGTCGTATTCCGGCAGATCCCAAAGCGCCTTCTCGCCTGCATCTTCGATGATGAACGCATCCCCATACCAAGGAACGCCACGATACGAGACACCTGCCGCGTCAAGCGCAGCCGCAATCTCATCACGCGAAGAGAGAATCGCGTTAGCACGCAAAGTTGAAGAACGACGAGCATCGCAGCCAGCTACGACGCGCTGAACATCCTCCGCTCCATACTGCTGGGCCAACAACGGCTCGAAAAAAGCCGGAAGTCGGGAACCAGCACGCGAGGCGTCAGAGCCTTCCGCGCCTTCGGCACGCTCAACCAGCACGCTATCTTCAGCAGTCACGAAAACCCCCTCGATGGGAAACAACATTCGAAAATACTATGCGAGATTCTACACGCGCTCGCATCAAACAGCTCGCGCCAAATGCATCTCACGAAACGGATTGCAACAAACGATTCGCCCTACATGCGCTTACGTCGAGCGCGGAATCGCGACATAGGCTCCACCAACACGCCCTGCTTATTGGCGCTCACAGCCAAATCGCCCTGAATGTTGGTGACGTAACCGCTCTTCGGACGAATCTCCGCCTCGGAAGCACCCAGGCATTCGCCCTCGTCCGCACGCTCAAATCCAGCAAGAACTGCCTCAACCGAAGCCGTTTCAACACGAGCGTCGGACCCCAGCATGCGCCCAATCAGAGAAAACACCGCACGGCGCTGAAGCGGAAGCGGCTCCGAACCAAAAACGGGCAACAGGCGGAAGCCCTCGGACGGATCCACCCCCCACATCTCGCTCTCCTCTTCCCATTTCACGCAACGCGAAATCAGGGCGTCAGCCATGCCATCGAGCATGTCATCTTCATCGGCGATGAGATTCATGCTGCGCGTCAGCACCTCGAGCAACTGCGGATTGCGCTCCTTCGCACGCGGCACGATTTCGTGACGAACATAAGCGCGGAAGCGATCGGTGTGCGCATTCGTGGCATCTTCACGCCACAGATTACCCTCGGCATCGCAAACAACCAACTTGCCCGACTGCTCACGCTCGCGCACGTATGCGCGAAGTTCTTCACGGCTAGCATCAAGAAGCGGGCGAACCACTGGGCCATTCGCATACAGCATCGAACGGAAGCCGCCCGGACCTGTGCCCACAATGGATCGCATATAGAAATTCTCAACACGGTCATCAGCCGTATGCGCCGTAAAAATACGGCCATCAGCCAGCGGAAACGCCTCATGCTGGCAAACGCTTCTCAGCGCCTCATTCGCGGCAAGGTAACGCTCGCGTCGCGCAATGGCCTCAACATTGCCATTCGTACGCTGGGCCTCACGTGCGACATCGATGTCGCACATAAACAAGGGGATGTGCAGCGCGGCGGCCAGCTCGGAGACAAAGCGGGCATCTTCATCTGCATCCTGACCACGCAGCTTGTGATTGACGTGCAGCATGGCAAGAGCACCGATACGACCCGCCTCGCGCATCTCATCAGCCAAATACGCCAGCGCCGTAGAGTCAGATCCACCAGACACCATAAGAAGCACGGCGTTGTCGGGGCCCGCAAGATTGCGTTCGGCCATCGTGGCAAGCGCCTTCTCCAACAATGCGCCCATGACCGATTACACCATCAGCTCGTAAATGGAAATGCCCACGTAACGACCCATCTTGTGGCCGACCTCGTGCAGCGTGCCGCGATACGTGAAGCCGAACTTGCGATGCAGGTGCATACTGGGCACGATTTCACTCGTGATGATCGAAATGACCAGATGGATTTCGTCACTTGCCCACGCATGATCAACCAGTGCCTCAAGCAGCATGGTTGCCACACCCCTGCCACGTGCGTCTTTGCTCACATAAATGGAGAGCTCAACCGTCGAGCGATATCCCTCTTTGCTGCGGAACGGCGAGAAGCTCGAGTAACCCAACACGGTTCCGGCCTTGGCACATTCTGCAACGAAAAGCGGATGAAGATCAGTTTGATGAGCCTCGTACCAGGCATACCATTCGTCAAGCGTGCGAGGATTCAAGTCAAGCGTTGCCGCGCTGTTGACTACCTCGTAGTTGTAAATATCGAGCAAGAACGGCACGTCCTCGCGGACGGCGCGACGAATGATGATGTCGGTCACTTCTCTCCTCTCGTGATGAGCGCAATAGACTCAACGTGCTCGGTGTGAGGGAACATATCAACGGCCTGCAAGACCTCGATCTGATAGCCAGCCTGCGCGAGGTAGCGAACATCGCGCACCTGCGTTTCGGGGTTGCAGGAAATATACACGATGCAGGACGGAGCCATCGCGATGGCCGCATCCAAAACCTCAGGGGTCGATCCCGCGCGCGGCGGATCCATCAACAGGACCAGATCTTCAACGGAAGAAAGCCCTGCACGGTCGGCAGCCAGTTCTCGCATGAAAGCGCCTGCATCAGCTGCCACGAATTCGGCGTTCTCGACGCCATTGTGACGCGCATTCAGGCGTGCATCAGCAATGGCCGAAGCCACGTTGTCGACGCCAATAACGCGTGCAGCACCTCGCTTCGCCGCCACCAAGCCAATGGTGCCCGTTCCGCAGTAAGCGTCAATGGCCGTCTGCGTGCCATCAAAGCCCGCAAGGGCGATAGCCGCTTCGTACAGAATCTCGGTCTGCGTTGCATTGACCTGGTAGAACGAATGAGAGGAAATGCGGAAGCTCAATCCGCACAGAGTGTCGAGAATGAATCCGGGGCCGTAAAGCGTACGCTCCTGATCGCCAAGAATGACATTAGTCTGGCGCGTATTGATGTTCTGCACCACCGTGGTCACCTGCGGAACGCGCTTGACCAGCTCGCGGCAGAAGGCCTTCGATGCGGGGAAGGTGTCGCCGTTCGTCACAAGCGTCACCAACACCTCGCCGCTTTCGTGACCCACGCGCACGACAGCGTGGCGCATGAAGCCAGCACCCGTATCCTCGTTGTAAGGCTCGATGCCAAAGCGCGCCATAAGATCGCGCACGACAAGGGTGATCTTCTTGGCAACCTGGTTTTCAAGCAGGCACGTATCGGTAGGCACCAGCTTGTGAGTGCCCTTTGCGTACATGCCCGTGAGAATCTCACGCTGAAGAGCATTCTTGCCAGAGCCCTTGCCCGCGCCCGTCTTGGCAGAACCCTTGCCAGCCGGACGAGAGGCCGAGAGCTTCTTGCCGGGCGCATAGGGGGAAATCACCTTATTACGATAGTGGAAGGGCTCTTCCATACCCAAAATGGGGCGAACCGCCTCGCGAGGCGCAACACCTTCGAACAGCTTCTCGATGTACTCCTGCTTAGAAGCCAGCTGCTTCTCGTACGGCAGGTCGATGCTCTGGCATGCACCGCAAGCGCCCGATACCGGGCACAGCGAATTCTTCTTGGGCGCAGCCGCAGCCGTCGGCTTCGACGCGCCACGACCAGCAACGCCCTTGGAAATGCTGCGGCCCGCAGCACCCTTAGAGCCAGTGCGACCTGCTGCATCCTTTCGCTCGCCATGATCGGCAGCGGCTTTCGACGCGCCGCGA
>JAFYTB010000219.1 GCA_017559045.1 Eggerthellaceae bacterium
AGACCATCTGGTTTGGCCAGAATGTTTCTGCCGCATTCGCTACGGGGCAGGCTCGTGGCTCGGCGCTCGTGGCGTGTGCCGAGAGCGGCCTTTCGGTGGGGGAGTTCACCCCTCGCCAAATCAAGCTTGCGGTTGTGGGCACTGGTGGCGCGCAGAAAGACCAAGTGCAGTACATGGTGCGTCAGCTCCTTGGGCTCAAGCAGGATCCAAAACCCGATCACGCAGCCGATGCTCTTGCGGCGGCTATTTGCTATACCACCCACGATGGCTTTGCCCGTGCGCAAGACCGCTACGGCAAGCTCGCATCGAAAGGAACCATATGATCGCCTTTCTCAACGGAACGCTCGTCGGTGTTTCCTCGCAGGCAGCTTATTTGGAAGTTGGGGGAGTGGGCTATCAGGTGCTCATGTCTCAGCTGGCTTTGTCGCAGCTTCCTCCTGCCGGAAGCGCGCTGCGCGTGCTTGCGTATCTGCAGGCATCTGAAAGCGGGCTGTGCCTGTACGGCTTCCTTAAAGAAGATGAGAAGGCCCTCTTCGAAAAGCTCATAACGGTAAGTGGAGTTGGTCCGAAGGCCGCCCTTGCCGCATTGTCTACGTTTACTCCGAGCGACTTCGTTGATGCGGTTGCGGCGCAGGATGTCTCTGCCATTCAGAAGATTCCGGGCGTGGGCAAGAAAACGGCATCGCGCATCATCCTCGAGCTCAAGGGCTCGCTTGATTACGCCATGCCGTTGCCTTTTGAAGGGGGTGAGGCGCTTGCCGTTAAGGCTGTGGCACCTCAGCCTGCGGGCTCGCCGACGGCTGCTTCCAGCGCCATGATGCACGATATCGCGCAAGCGCTTCTTGCCATGGGTTTTTCGTCGGCCGAGGTTGATCTTGCGCTTCAGGATGCGCCTACCGATGCGTCCGAGTCGGCTGTTCTTCAGTACGCCCTCAGGCGCTTGGGCGGAAGGTAAGGTTCGGCTGCTATGAGTATGTCTATGGATTTTCAGGCCGGCTGGAATGCGGGAGCGCAGTCTGGATCCCAGGCTGGAATGCAGTCTGGGTTGTATGCAAAGCCCGATGTCGAAATAGAGGGAATGGTGTATCAGTCGGGTGGAGAGGCATCGTCCCTGCGCGGTTCTGGCTTCGATTTTGGCGGCGATGGCGGCGGTTTCGCTTCCGCCTCTGCTGGCGAGCGAACCGTGTCATCGCATCTTATAACCGAAGACCTGGCCTTTGACCGCTCGCTGCGCCCCAAGCGCTTGGCCGATTATCTTGGCCAGCAGAAGGTGAAGGAGTCCCTTTCCATTCTTCTCGATGCTGCTAAGGCTCGTGGGGAGGTGGCCGATCATATCTTGTTCTCGGGCCCTCCTGGTTTGGGCAAGACCACGCTCGCAACGGTGGTTGCTAATGAGATGGGCTCTAACATTCGCGTAACCAGCGGTCCGGCTATCGTGCGTGTAGGCGATCTCACCTCTATCCTCACCACGCTTGAAGAGGGCGATGTTCTTTTCATCGATGAGATCCACCGTATGAATCGTGCGGTTGAAGAAGTTCTGTATCCCGCTATCGAAGACTTTGCGCGTGATGTCATTCTGGGTGAAGGTCCGGCAGCA
>JAFYTB010000220.1 GCA_017559045.1 Eggerthellaceae bacterium
GTTCATCGAGGAAGACGGGACCGTGTCGTACGATACGCTCGCAGGTCGCAGGAGGAAGCTCGGCCTTCCTGCCTGATCGACTGCAGAAGGTTCAGCTTTTCTGCCGCAACCCCGTTTGGCACCGAAGTTTGTCGAGTTTTGGTCACCTTTACGTTCGACTTGGCTGGTTTTATCGAGTTGTCAGGAATTGTTCATTTTGAGAATAATTCCGAACAGGTCTTTCTGATTGGCTTCTTCGAGGTGTTTTAATTAGCGGCCAGTGAGGAGCTGACAAACTCGGCATCTCATGCACGCAAATGACAAAGCAGGCGTTTCATGCATGTAGGTGCCAAACTCAGCATCTCATGCGCTAAATGGTGGCGAACCGACGCCTTTCACGCAGGTGACCGCTTGTGTGAATCTCCAGAT
Organism: Eggerthellaceae bacterium; assembly: GCA_017559045.1. GTDB lineage: Bacteria > Actinomycetota > Coriobacteriia > Coriobacteriales > Eggerthellaceae > RGIG3135. The sequence goes on from JAFYTB010000220.1 coordinate 409, forward strand.
AGTCGGCCTGGCACAGAGTTGAGGGAATAGGCAGATAGGCAGCCTGGTGCAGAGTTGAGGGAGTAGTCAGATAGGCGGTCTGGTGCAGAGTTGAGGGGGTAGTCAGATAGGTGGCTTGGCGCAGAACCGAGCCGATAATGCCGAATAGATTACCAAGCTCGGTTGTCGCTGTCGGAAGATACTAGAATATGCGCGTGTCTGAAACCAAGGACGTGCATGTGCGCAGTTGCGAGTGCATGTACGCAGTTGCGAGTGCATGTACGCGGTTGCGAGTGCATGTACGCAGTTGCGAGTGCATGCGGGCACGTGTGCGTGTAGCTGCGAAGGCGCGCAGATGTGCATGTAGGTAGTTGCGAGCACGCCATCGCGCCCGCGAGCAGATGCGAGCGTACGCCGTCGCGCCTGCGCGCGGACGCACATGTATGCGGTTGTGCATGTATATATATGAGGAAAAGAGGAGCGATCAGCTATGGCGACACCCGTTATCGTTGTGGGTCACCGTAATCCCGATAATGACTCTATTTGCGCGGCAATTGCATACGCGCATCTCAAGAACGAGATCGCGAAGCGTTCCGGCATGGCCGATACGTACGTCTACGTTCCCGCTCGTCTCGGTCCGCTGCCCCTCGAGAGCAAGGGCATCCTAGCTGAGTACGGAATCAGCGCACCGAAGGTTATTCCTCACGTTCATGCGCGCGTCGCCGATGTCATGACGTCGGATCCGATTAGCATTTCGCATTCTGCGACTGTGCTCGACGCCGGTCGTTTGCTTCGTCAGGAAGACATCCGCGCGCTTGTGGTCACCAACGATGACGGCACGTACCGCGGCCTCATCACCACGCGTGCAATTGCGAATCGTTACATTTCTTCTACCGATCGCCTCGAGGAGGGCGCCAACACCATGGCGGTGGCGGCCGACCTGATCGAGTCGCTCGGTCAGACCGTTGCTGAACTCACGGAAACCGACGTGCTGCAGCTTGACCGCGAGGGTCTGCTGAAGGACGCCGTCGAAGACCTCATGGCAAGCTCGCTTCGTGAAGCGGTCGTGCTTGATGACGCCGGTTTCGCAATCGGTATCGTCACGCGTTCCGACGTTGCGCATCGCCCGAAGCGCAAGGTTGTCCTGGTCGACCATAACGAGACCCGCCAGGCTGCACTTGGTATCGAGGAGGCCGACGTCATCGAGATTGTCGACCATCATCGTATCGCCGACGTGACCACTGCGAACCCCATCCAGTTCCTCAACTTGCCCGTCGGCTCCACCGCGACCATCGTCGCAATGGAGTACCGCAGGTTTGGCATCGAGATCCCGAAGGGCATCGCAGCGCTGATGCTTTCCGCCATCATGACCGACACGGTTATCCTGAAGTCGCCCACCACTACGTCTTTTGACCACGAGCAGGCTGCTTTCCTGGCCGACATGCTCGGTGTCAGCGTCACTGAATTCGGTCTCAAGGTATTTAGAATGCGCGGCGGCGAAGGTAACTTCCCGGTGAAGGAGCTCGTCGAGGCTGACTCCAAGGAATTCCAGCTGGGTGACCACGTGGTACTCATTGCCCAGCACGAAACGGTCGACCTGCCTTCGGTCATGGAGCGTGAGGGCGAGATCCGCGCGCATATGGCCCAGATCCGCGAGACTCGCGGCTACGAGTTCGCGCTTTTGCTGGTGACCGACATCATGGCGGAGGGCAGCATGTTCATTGTTGAGGGCAATCCGCGCATTGTGAATCGCACCTTCGGCATCGAGTGCTCGTCGGAAGGCGGCGTGTGGATGCCTGGCGTCTTGAGCCGCAAGAAGCAGGTTGCACCGCGAATCCTCGGTTGGTAGGGCCGTCGGGCGCTGCGGCTTGCGCCCGGTGGGGGAGTTTTCGGCCTGCACGGGGCTGTCGGCAACAGCGATTGCGGGCTGGAGAGCCCGCTGGGCCCAATAAACCCGCTCAGGACAAGCACTCTGAGCAAATTCGTCAAGAAATTTTTTCCAAAAATGTGAAAATTTCTTGATGAGCGGAAGCTAAAACCGCGCTGATCAGGCATTATGTACCAGAGAGGGTATAGATACACCCGGGTGCGTGGCGTTTGACAACATTTTTCCCACAGCGTAATATTCCAACTCGCGCCTTTCGGGGCGCATATTTTCGCGTGCATTCTAACCCAAATGCACTCACGGAAATGCCAAGTTGGGAGAAGAAGCCCAACTGAAATGGAAAGGACAGGTTTCCCGGTAGCTTGCCTAAATCAAAGTTGCCAACAGGGAAAGCCGTCAAAGTTGTTGAAAGGGAAGAGTCTTGCCTACTATTAACCAGCTGGTCCGCAAGGGCCGCCAGAAGCAGGTCGACAAGAAGAAGACGCCTGCTCTGAAGGGCAACCCGCAGAAGCGCGGCGTGTGCACCCGTGTGTACACCACCACGCCGAAGAAGCCGAACTCGGCTCTGCGTAAGGTTTGCCGTGTCCGCCTCGTTAACGGCATGGAAGTGACCGCCTATATTCCGGGCATCGGTCACAACCTCCAGGAGCACTCCATGGTGCTCATCCGCGGTGGTCGTGTTAAGGACCTCCCGGGTGTCCGTTACAAGGTCATCCGTGCTGCACTGGACTGCTCCGCAGTTGACAAGCGTCGCCAGGCTCGCAGCCGCTACGGTGCTAAGCGCCCGAAATAAGTTACCGCTAAGTCGCGCGGGCCGTTAGTAGCCGCCGGAAAGGGTCCGGGTCAGGTGAGGCTTAATGGGCAATGAGAGCCCCGAAGCGCGCAGGAAAAAAGGAGAAACTAATGCCGCGTCGTGCAGCAGCAGTCCGCCGCGAAACGCAGCCGGACGCAAAGTTCAACAATCGTCTCGTCACGCAGCTGATCAACAAGGTCCTGCTTGACGGCAAGAAGTCCACCGCTGAGAACATCGTTTACGGTGCATTCGATCTGGTCGAGCAGAAGACCGGTCAGGACGCCCTCACCGTGTTCAAGAAGGCTATGGACAATGTTCGCCCCACCCTCGAGTGCAAGCCGAAGCGTGTTGGCGGCGCAACCTACCAGGTGCCGATGGAGGTCAACTCCCGTCGCGCCAACCAGCTCGCCATCCGTTGGCTCGTTGACTACTCCCGCAAGCGCAAGGAGCACACCATGATCCAGCGCCTCGCTCAGGAGATCATCGACGCTTCCGAGAACACTGGTGCTTCCGTTAAGAAGCGCGAGGACATGTACAAGATGGCCGAGGCTAACCGTGCCTTCTCCCACTACCGCTTCTAAGAACAGGTAGGGAAAGTTACAAATGGCAAAGATTGATCTGAGAGATACGCGTAACATCGGTATTATGGCCCACATCGACGCGGGCAAGACTACCACCACCGAGCGCATCCTCTACTACACTGGCAAGACTCATAAGATCGGCGAGGTTCACGACGGCGCTGCTACCATGGACTGGATGGTTCAGGAGCAGGAGCGCGGCGTTACCATTACCGCAGCTGCTACCACTTGCTTCTGGAAGTACCCCAGCGGCGCTGCTAATGGTAAGGAATATCGCTTCCAGATCATCGATACCCCCGGCCACGTTGACTTCACCGCTGAGGTCGAGCGCTCCCTGCGCGTTCTCGACGGTGCCGTCGCAGTCTTCGACGCTGTTGCTGGTGTTCAGCCGCAGTCCGAGACCGTTTGGCGTCAGGCCGACCGCTATGGCGTTCCGCGTATTGCGTACATCAACAAGTACGACCGTATCGGCGCGAACTTCTTCAACGCCATTCAGACCATGAAGGACCGTCTCGACGCTCCCGCAATCGCTGCTCAGATGCCCATGGGCTCTGAGGACAACTTCTGGGGCATCATCGACCTGGTCACCATGACCGCTTGGGACTTCAAGTCCGACGACAAGGGTATGACCTACCCCGAGCCGCTCGCTGAGATCCCGGCCGAGTTCGCTGACGAGGCTGAGATCCGTCATCAGGAGCTCATCGACGCCGCCGCTGACTGCGACGACGAGCTGATGGAGAAGGTCCTGATGGAGGAGGAGATCACCGTCGAGGAGATCAAGGCCGCCATCCGTAAGGGCACCATCGCTTGCAAGCTGCATCCCGTCTTCGTGGGTTCTTCCTACAAGAACAAGGGCGTGCAGGAGCTTCTCGACGCTGTCGTCGACTACATGCCGTCCCCGGTTGACGTTCCCGCAATCAAGGGCATCGTCCCCGACACCGATGTCGAGGAGGAGCGTCCCTCCGATGTGAAGGCTCCGTTCGCAGCTCTCGCATTCAAGATTATGACCGACCCCTACGTCGGTAAGCTTACCTACCTGCGTGTGTACTCCGGCAAGCTCGATGCTGGTAGCTACGTCATCAACGCAGTGAAGGGCAAGAAGGAGCGTATCGGCCGTCTGCTGCAGATGCACTCCAACCAGCGCGTCGACATCGACGACTGCGCAGCTGGCGACATCGTTGCTGTCGTTGGTCTGAAGGACACCTCCACCGGTGACACCCTCTGCGCCGACAACGCACCGATCATCCTCGAGTCCATGGAGTTCGCTGATCCGGTTATCGACATTGCTGTCGAGCCGAAGACCAAGGCTGAGCAGGACAAGATGGCTGTCGCACTGCAGAAGCTCGCTGAGGAGGACCCGACCTTCCGCGTGTCCACCAACCACGAGACCGGCCAGACCATCATCGCTGGCATGGGCGAGCTTCACCTTGAGATCATCGTTGACCGTCTGCTCCGTGAGTTCAAGGTCGAGGCTAACGTTGGTAAGCCGCAGGTTGCTTACCGCGAGAAGGCCACCACGCCTGCTCTCAACGTTCAGGGCAAGTTCGTCCGCCAGTCCGGCGGTCGCGGCCAGTACGGCGATTGCGTCATCAACATGTATCCGCAGGAGCCGGGCAAGGGCTACGTCTTCGAGAACAAGATCGTCGGCGGTGTCGTGCCGAAGGAGTACATCCCCTCCATCGACAAGGGCATCCAGGAGGCTCTGCACTCTGGCGTTCTGGCTGGTTACCCGGTCGAGGACGTTCGCGTCGAGCTTATCGACGGTTCTTACCACGACGTCGACTCCTCCGAGGCTGCGTTCAAGGTCGCAGGCTCTATGGCCATCAAGGCTGCTCTCAAGAAGGGCAACCCCGTCATCCTCGAGCCGGTTATGGCTGTCGAGGTTGAGACTCCCGAGGAGTACATGGGCTTTGTCATGGGCGACATCCCGTCTCGCCGTGGCATGATCCAGGGCCAGGAGAAGCGTGGCAACGCCACCGTTATCTCCGCAAAGGTTCCGCTGAGCCAGATGTTTGGCTATGCGACCGACCTTCGTTCCGGTACCCAGGGCCGCGCTGTTTACACCATGCAGTTCGACTCTTACGAGCCGGTTCCGAAGAGCATTCAGGAAGAAATTGTCAGCAAGGCCGGCGGCAACGCCTAAGGGCGCACCCGCACATCTTATTGGAGGTAAGGTAAGTGGCTAATCAGAAGATTCGCATCCGACTCAAGGGATACGATCATGAGGCAGTGGACCAGTCCACCAAGCTCATCGTCGATACCGCCCAGAAGACGGGTGCCAAGGTTTCCGGTCCCATCCCGCTGCCGACGGAGCGCAACCTGTACTGCGTCATCCGTTCGCCGCATGTCAACAAGGATTCGCGTGAGCAGTTCGAGATGCGCACCCACAAGCGCCTCGTCGACATCCTTGAGCCGACTTCTAACACTGTCGACTCTCTGATGCGTCTCGATCTCCCTGCTGGCGTCGACATCGAGATTAAGCTGTAAGGGGGTTATGCACAATGATTAACGCTATTTATGGCAAGAAGATCGGCATGACCCAGATCTTCGCTGAGGGCGACGTTGTCGTCCCCGTGACCGTCATCCAGGCTGAGCCGAACAAGGTCTGCCAGGTCAAGACCGTCGCTACCGACGGCTACGAGGCAGTTCAGCTGGGCTTCGGCGCTATCAAGCCGAAGAAGGTCAACAAGCCCATGGCTGGCCATTTCGCCAAGCAGGGCACTGAGCCGGTTCGCTACCTGCGCGAGGTCCGCGTCGAGAACGCTTCCGAGTACAAGGTTGGCGACCTGCACACCGTCGCCGCTTTCGCTGACGTGAAGAAGGTTGACGTTCAGGGCACCTCTAAGGGTAAGGGCTTCGCTGGCGTTATGAAGCGCTACGGCTTCGGCGGCGGCCCTGGCTACCATGGCTCTCACTTCCACCGCGCTCCGGGTTCCATTGGCCAGTGCGCCACCCCGTCCCGCGTGTTCAAGGGCGTCCGCCTTCCGGGCCACATGGGCTGCGACACCGTCACCGTGCGCAATCTTGAGATCGTGCGCATCGACGAGGAGCAGAACCTCATCCTGGTCAAGGGTGCTGTGCCCGGCGGTAAGAACGCAATCGTGCGCGTTCGCATGGCTTAATTGAGAAACGAAGCAAGGAGCTGCTAATACTATGGCAACGATTGAGATTAAGGACGTGAAGGGTGGCGAGGCCGCAACGGTCGAGCTCAACCCCTCCGTGTACGGCATTGAGCCGAACATTCACGTCATGCACCACGTCGTCCGTGCGCAGCGCGCAGCGTGGCGTCAGGGTACGCATGACACTCTGACCCGTGGCATGGTCCGCGGCGGCGGCAAGAAGCCGTGGCGCCAGAAGGGCACCGGCCGCGCTCGTCAGGGTACGATCCGTGCTCCGCACTGGGTCGGCGGCGGCGTCGTCTTTGGCCCGCATCCTCGTTCCTACGAGATGAAGGTCAACAAGAAGGAGATCAAGCTCGCTATGCGCAGCGCACTCTCCGCTAAGCTTGCTGACGGCGAGCTCATCGTCGTGAAGGACTTCGGCTTCGAGAAGCCGTCCACCAAGCAGGCTGTCGCTGCTCTCAAGGCCCTGGGCCTCGAGGACAAGCGCGTCACGCTCGTCATCGGCAACGAGGACGTCGAGACCTTCCTGTCCTTCCGCAACCTGAACAAGGTCAACATTGTCCCGGTTGGCGACATCAACGCCTACGAGCTCATCGACAACAAGGCGCTCGTTATCGTCGACACCTGCCTGGCTCGCATTGAGGAGGTGCTTGCATAATGAAGGATCCCCGCGAGGTCATCATCCGCCCCATCATCACCGAGCACAGCTACGACATGATGGAGAAGAACACCTACACCTTCGAGGTCGCTAAGGATTCCAACAAGGTTGAGATCCGTCAGGCTATCGAGGCTATCTTCGGTGTGAAGGTCGCTAAGGTTAACACCCTCAACGTTAAGGCTAAGCCGAAGCAGATGCGTGGTCACTTTGGTAAGACCCGTACCTGGAAGAAGGCTATGGTTACCCTGGCCGAGGGTGAGACGATCGAGCTGTTCAACGCCTAGTTGAAATTCGATCGAATTACGATCTAAGGAAAACGCCCCTTACGAGGGGCGTTTTCTTGTTTGCAGGCGTTTTCTCCGTGCGGTAGGGGTACAATATCGCCGAACTAGACGTAGGAGCCGCTGTTCTTCGCGGTCCCGCCAATTTAGAAGGAGAAAACCCATGAAGGTTACCCTTAAGAAGATGGGCGCCGATAAGGTGCATCTCGACTGCGTCGCAACCCCCGCAGAGGTCAATAACGTCCTGCACACGGCACAGCTTGGTTTCGCTCAGAACATGGGCCTGCGTCCTGAAGAGGGCAAGACCATCGCTCAGGTTGCTCACGAGAAGATGGGCATCAAGAACCTCGACTCCATCGTTGAGGCTGAGGCAATCATGCTGCTCGCTCCTTACGCACTCGACAAGAAGAACATCGTTCCGCTGGGTCAGCCCACTCCCGAGCCGAAGGAAGCTCTCAAGCGTGACCGCGAGTTTAAGTTCGCCATGGAAGTCACCCTCAAGCCCGAGTACGAGCTCACCTCTTACGAGCCCGTTGAGATCACCCTTCCCAGGTACGAGTTTGACGAGTCCCTGGTTCAGGCTGAGCTCGACAAGATGGCCGAGAACTATTCCTCTTATGTGAAGATCGAGGACAAGGCTCTCGAGTCTGGCGACGCTTGCCTGATCGCCATCGAGGCTTTCGAAAACGGCGTGCGTAACAGCGGTCTTTCCACTGAGGGTCGTACCTATCTGACCGGTGCTGGCTACATGCCCGAGGGTTTTGACTCTCAGGTTATCGGCATGAAGCCGGGCGAGACCAAGACCTTCACCTTCGAGGGCCCCAGCTTCGACGACGACTTCAACCCCACCACCACTACCGTTGAGTGCACCGTCACCTTCAAGGAGATCCAGGCTGCCAAGAAGCCCGAGATCAACGACGAGTGGGTTAAGGCCAACATGCCTTGGTATCCCAGCTTCGAGACCCTGAAGGAAGACCTCCGTCGTGGCATCGAGCGTGGCTATCGCGCCGAGTACGACAACTTCGCTCGCAACACCGCTGCAGCTGCTCTTTCCAAGCGCTTCCAGGGCAAGATTGCTGACGAGGCCTACGAGCAGACCCGCAACATCATCATCGAGAACATGCGCCGCGGCGTTCAGCAGCAGGGCCTGGAGTGGGATAAGTTCATCGAGCAGAACGGTGGCGAGCAGCAGTTCGGCATGATGCTCATGATGCAGACCCGCGAGACGCTGGTGCAGGGCTTTGCTCTCGACGCTATCTATCGTCACGCAAAGCTTTCCGTCACCGATCAGGACATCGATGACGCATGCCTGTCCCTGAACCCGCAGATGAACCCGAAGCAGATGCGCAAGCAGTTCGAGGACATGGGTTCTGGCTTTGCTCTGCGTGAGTCCGCTGAGCGTATGAAGGCCAACAAGTGGCTGGTTGAGAACGCCATCATCACCTACGTTGACAAGAACGAGCAGTAATAACTACTGCTTGCGAATGTTCGCTCCGAGAGCCGGCCGTTGTGTCGGCTCTCGTTCTATAATGGCAAAGGTTTTACAGCGAATGTTGACCTGACAGATGAAGGAGACCGTTCATGCCGGCCAATCTCGGCTCTATCTTGCTTATCGCGAATCCGACTTCTCAGAACGGACGTGGCGAACAGGCGGCGAATCGCGCCTATGAGTTGCTGTGCGCTCGCTTTGGCGAAGAGATGGTGCAGATGGTTCTCACCGAGTACGCGCGTCATGCGGTTGAGATCGCTGCTGGTGCCGAGGGGTATCAGACGGTGGTTGCGCTGGGCGGCGACGGTTTGATCCACGAGGTTGCCAACGGCCTCATGCGTATTGAGGAAAGCAAGCGTCCCGCGCTCGGTCTCATTCCTGCAGGCTCCGGCAACGATTACGGTTTGTCCTTGGGTATTTCCTCGAAGGTGGAGCGTGCTGTTGAGCAGTTGGCTTCTTCTTCTGAGATGCTCGTTGATGTGGGCATGGTCAACGACGAATTTTTCCTCGAGACGCTTTCCTTTGGTCTCGATGCCGCCATTGCCGCTGACACGGTTGAGCGCCGTAAGCGCACGGGCCGTACGGGTACGTTGATGTATTTCGAGGCAGGCCTTGACCAGATGCTGCATCACCTCGATGTGTATCCGTATCGCATGACCATCGATGGCGCCCAGGTTCACGAGGGCGAGATGTATCTGCTTGCTGTGCAGAACGGCCAGACCTATGGCGGACACTTCAAGGTGTGCCCGCAGGCCTTCCTGAACGACGGCATCTTCGATATTTGCGTTGCCCATCCGCCTCTGAATGCGCTTTCTGCGTCGTTTATCTTCGCGTTGGCGAAGGAAGGCTTCCATAAGCGCTTCAAGCAGGTTGAGTTTACGAAGGCGCGCTCGCTGGTCGTTGAGTTTGACAGGCCGGTGCCTGCGCAGGTCGATGGCGAGCAGATCGAGGGCAGCCGCTTTGAGGTGAGCCTGATTCCGCAAACGCTGCGTGTTCTGGCCGCTTCTTCTCATAGCTTTGCAAAGTCGGAAGTAGACGGTTATGTGCGCATCTCGTAACGACGCTCGTTCTGACAAGCCGAAGGTGGGGGCGCCTGTTGGCGCGCGTACTTCTAAGCCGAAGGTGGGGACGTCCGCTGGCGCGCGCTCTTCGAAGCCGAAGGGTGGAGGAGCTGGCGCCGCCAAGTCTGGGAGCGAAGGGGCTGGCAAGCAACGGACTTCTAATCCGTGGGGTGCGAAGCAGTCTAAGGGCGCTGGAAAACCTGCTGCAGGGAAGAACTTTGACGCGAAGAAACCTGCGGAGGGGAAGAAGCCTGCTGGTTCGAACGCCGCGCCTAAGAAGCCTGCCGCGCCGCACAAACCCGCTGCAACCCGTAAATCTGCCGTGCCGCGCCGATCCGAGGCCGAGTTCCTTCCTATGACGAAGGAGGCCGCCGCCGCTCGCGGATGGGATCAGGTCGATTTCGTCTACGTGTCTGGCGATGCCTACGTCGATCATCCTTCTTTCGGTCACGCCGTCATCACGCGTCTGCTTGAGTCTCATGGCTACAGCGTGGGCATCATTGCGCAGCCCGACTGGAATGACCCGAATAGCATCGCCGTTTTCGGTGAGCCGCGCCTTGCGTTTCTTGTTTCCGCGGGCAATATGGATTCCATGGTCAATCACTACACGGTGGCTAAGAAGCGCCGCCACAGTGATGCCTATTCTCCCGGTGGACAGGGTGGGCTGAGGCCCGACCGTGCTGCCGTGGTTTATTCCAGCTTGATTCGTCGCACCTTCAAGAAGACGCCGATTGTCCTTGGTGGTATCGAGGCGAGCCTGCGCCGTATGGCTCATTACGATTACTGGACCGACAAGCTGCGTCGTTCGGCTCTCATGGATTGTGGCGCCGATCTGATTTCGTACGGCATGGGCGAGCGCTCCATCGTCGACATCGCTGATGCGTTGGCGAGTGGTCTTTCTGCGGCTGACCTCACCTTCATTCCCGGTACGGTCTACAAGACGAAGAGCCTCGAGCATGTCTATGACTACGAGCTTCTTCCTTCGTGGGACGAGATCAGTGCCGACAAGATGGCCTTTGCGCGTTCGTTTGCCGTGCAGTATCGCAACGGTGACGCTCTGACGGGGAAGTGCTTGGTCGAGCCCTATTCGGCAACCGAGTTCGTCGTTCAAAATCCGCCCGCTGCACCGCTCACGACGTCTGAGCTTGATGCGGTGTATCGACTTCCCTTCGCGCGTGCATGGCATCCTTCCTATGACGAGGCGGGTGGTATTCCGGCGCTTTCCGAGGTGAAGTTCAGCCTAACGAGCTCGCGCGGTTGTTTCGGTGAGTGCAACTTCTGCGCGCTCACCTTCCATCAGGGTCGCGTTATCCAGTCTCGCAGTCATGAGTCGCTGGTCGATGAGGCTCAGATTTTGACGAAGGACCCTGAGTTCAAGGGCTATATCCACGACGTCGGCGGTCCGACGGCGAACTTCCGCATTCCCTCGTGCAAGAAGCAGCTTGATCACGGCGTGTGCGCCCACAAGCGCTGCCTGTGGCCGAAGCCTTGCCGACAGATGAAGGTTGATCATCGCGACTACGTGGAGCTGCTGCGCAAGCTGCGCGCGCTTCCCGGTGTCAAGAAGGTCTTCGTGCGTTCGGGTATTCGCTTCGACTACCTCATGGCTGATCGCGACAGGACGTTTCTGCGTGAGCTGTGCGAGCACCATGTGAGCGGCCAGCTGAAGGTTGCGCCCGAGCATGTCTCCGATGCGGTGCTCAATGCGATGGGAAAACCTGCGGGCAAGGTGTATCGCGAGTTTGTGGCTGAATATCGTGCGATGAATGAGAAGCTGGGGAAGGACCAGTATCTGGTGCCGTACCTCATGTCTTCGCATCCGGGCTCGACGCTGACTGAGGCGGTCGAGCTGGCTGAGTATTGCCGCGACTTGGGGTACATGCCTGAGCAGGTGCAGGATGTCTATCCCACGCCGTCGACGGTTTCCACATGCATGTATTACACGGGCGTTGATCCGCTGAGCATGGAGCCGGTCTATGTGCCGAAGTCGCCGCATGAGAAGGCTTTGCAGCGTGCGCTCATTCAGTATCGCGATCCGAAGAATCGCGATCTGGTGATTGAGGCTCTGCGCAAGGCCGGTCGCGAAGACCTCATCGGCCACGACGAGAAGTGCTTGGTTCGCCCGGTAAGGAAGCGTTAACGCCGTAACGACGAATTATTGAATTGTCAGTTATATTGCGATGACACCCAGCCGAACGCAGGGTGGACTTTCGCATACCCCGAACTTGTGTTCGATGTTGTACAATACTCAAATCGATAGTTGAAAGGTGGCAATCGTGCGAGCTTTAGTGCAGCGTGTTTCCGAGGCGAAGGTCGATGTCGACGGGGTAACCGTCGGAAGCATCGGCAAGGGCTTCCTCGTGCTTCTTGGCGTGGGCCAGAATGATTCCGAAGAGCAGATCGAGAAGCTTTGGGGCAAGATCTCCAAGATGCGAATCTTCGAGGATGAAAACCATAAGACCAATCTGTCGCTGACCGACGTGAGCGGTGAGCTGCTGGTGGTTTCCCAGTTCACCCTGTATGCAAATTGCAAGAAGGGCAATCGTCCTTCCTTTACCGAGGCGGGCGCTCCCGATGAGGCAAACCGCCTGTATGAGCTGTTTGTTGAGCGTGCGCGTCGTGATGTTCCGCGTGTTGAAACCGGCGTATTCGGCGCCATGATGGATGTGTCGCTTATCAACGATGGTCCGTTCACTATCTGGCTCGATACGGACGCTCTGTAGTTTTCAGTTGCTGGTCGAAGGGATGCGGCAATGATCGATGAGATTAGGGTTCGAAATCTTGCGCTGATTCGCGACGCCTCCATGGTGCCGTCGAGTGGTCTGACTGTGCTCACGGGCGAGACGGGCGCTGGTAAGACGGCGCTTATTTCTGCCTGCAAGCTGCTCATGGGCGAGCGCGCTGACAAGACCGCCGTGCGCGAAGGTGCCGAAGCTGCCCAGATCGACGGTCGCTTCCTGTTTGGCGAGGACGAGTTCGTGGTGACCCGACGCGTTGGCGCCGATGGCCGCAGCCGCGCCATGATCAATGGTGAAATGGCCAGTATGGGCGAGCTTGCCACCGCGGTGGCTCCCAGTATCGATCTGTGCGGTCAGCATGAGCATCAGGCGCTCATGAAACCCGCAAACCACGTGGGCATTTTGGATGCGTGGGCGGCCGATGCCGTTGATCTTGCGCGAGAGGCGTACGTCCAGGCGTTTGAGCGCGCTGCCGAGGCGAAGCGTGAATATGATCGTGTGATTGCGGCTCGTGAGTCGTCGGATGCTGCACTTGATGAGGCTCGTTTCGTTTTAGGGAAGATCGATGCGGTTAATCCGCTGGAGGGTGAGTACGAAGAGCTCTCCTCTCAGGTTGCTCGTTTCGAGCATGCCGAATCGCTGGCACGTGCGGCAAATATTGCCCATGAGGCTCTTTCTGGCGAAGGGGGAGCGCTCGATGGCTTGAACACTGCAGTGCAGGCTCTCTCCGATGCGTCTCGCTACGATGCTGGTTTGGCCGAATATGCCAGCTCGCTGCGCGAGGTGGGCTATGTGATCGAGGATGTGGCGCGCGAGGCTCTTTCCTATCGTGACGGCATTGATCTTGATCCCGAAGAGCTCGCTTATAAGCAGGAGAGGCTGGCGGCCATGCAGGGGCTTATGCGTTCGTATGGTCCGCGTATGGAGGACGTGCTGGCTCGTCGTGCGGCAGCTTGGGAGATTGTCTCGTTGGTCGACGATGCCGACGATCGCGAGCGTGCGGCAAAGCGTGCGCTCGA